>CAIUHB010000106.1 GCA_903898855.1 uncultured Actinomycetes bacterium
CGTGAAATCAGAACTTCATTCTATCCAGAAGCTCATTTCAACTATCGAAGAGTCAATCGTCATGCCTGGGGATTTAGAGGGCAGAACTGACGCGGGTGATGAAAAAGTAACAATCACTTCCAGTCAGGCAGAAATACTTCGCCTACTCGCAGATGGACTTTCTAATTCATCAATCGCAGAAGCACGTGGAATCACCTTACGATCGACTGAAGCTTTAATCCAGCGCACCTTTATGGCACTTGGCGTAAATGGTGACCCAACAATCAACCCACGAGTCGTGGCAGTGCGAATGTGGCACCAAGGAAAAGTTATAGTTAAGTAGATATGCGAAAGCTAATTTCTGCGCTGGATGCAGATACTAAATACAGAGTAGATTTCTCGTTAGTTCCAATTGCAATTATTATCATCGAGATATCAGTGTTTATCACTCAATTCACTCGAGATATCTATGGTCAACTCAGCAAAATAGTTTTACTGAGAATCCTGCACACGCTCGCCATGTTGCTCATTTCTTACCTTGTAGCGCAAAACTTTAAAAAACTTCAAAAAGCGGAAGTCAATTACCGCACCATAGCGATAACCGGATTTCTCGTAATCGCAATTGGAGATGTGCTCCATGGACTTCTCGCATCACTCCTAGGAGTTGAATTAATTGGTGTCGCGCGCAGGTTTGGAATTATTCTGATTCAAGGTTGTATTTGGTTTCCAGCTTTCATGATTGTTGTAGGAAATCGAAGTGAGATCATTCGAGGATTTAAAGAATACGAACAGCGCTTATTCATAGCCACACGCGCTCGAAGCCGAACATCAAATGATTTCAAAGAGATGCAGAAGGCAGTTCAGGATCGAATTCACAGGGAGCTCTTCGCGGCCTGCCATAGATTGAAAAACTCAATAGTTGACGGCCTAAATTCTGGTGGAAACCTCACCGAGAAGTACTTGGCGATACGCCCCCAACTGGTGGGCGAAGAACTTCGTAGACTCTCCCGAAATTTGGAAGTTTTTGAATCTAAACGAGGAATGAGAGCGCTTTTCAAGCGAGGCTACAAGAGTTTCTATCTCTGGCAACAGCAATTTCGGATCTTGTATCGGCTCACGATCCTAAATACGCCAATGCGGCAAAGTACATACGCGTTAGTCCTTTTAGCGATAGTGACCCCACCTTATATTTATTTCTATTCAGTCAGTGAACTTCTTTTTGCTTTTCCCATTCTTATTATTTCCATTTACATCCTCACATTTTTGATTAAGAGTGTGCAGGAGAGGAATTCAGATAAAGTTTCGAGAAATCTCACGATTCTTATATTCATCACGGGCTTATTGCCATTTGCCATCAATTTACTTGGAGAGCGGATCCTTAAGCACACATGGCCCCATTTTCCAGTACTTATTACGGCGCTATTTCTTCCACTTGCCTATTACCTATTTATGGTGGCCATGCAGGTTCTTAGGCCGAGTGCTCTAGATCTGGTTCGAAGCGAGGAGCTCATGGCTGGCGAAGTGCTGCAAGATGAAGTCACAAAGGTTGTAAATAACGAATTCTCACAAAATTTGTCACATCAATGGGCCATCTTTATTCATGGAAAAATCTTGACTCGTCTTGCTGCTACCTCACTCAAGCTTGAGAGCATCTCTCAATTAGGCGATGAGAAGTCATTTATGAATACGACTCAATCCTTAATTGATTTACTTGATGCACCAGATTTAGAGTTTGAAGAGCTTCCACTTGACCTTCAATCACAAGTTATTTCCCGGCTAAACCCATGGGTTGGACTTTTAGATATCGATCTTCACATTGATGATGAGCTTAAGTTGATAGAGACTCCACAGGTTCGTGACCTAGGACAAGTAATTGAGGAGCTCATCTCCAACTCAATTCGCCATGGAAAATCAAAGAAAATGGAGCTGAAGATTTATGCAGTTGGCGCCAATGATGTGGAAATCATGGCGAGTGATGATGCACTCTTGCTTCCACTAAAGGACGAAGAGAAAAGCGGATTGGGTACGCGAATCTTTAACCTTGCTTCAGATGGCCGCTGGAGCCTTAAACGTGAAGGGTCTTCGACGATATTTAGGTTGACCATGGGGATTAACTCTTAAAAATCTGGCGGAGACGAAGAGATTTGAACTCTTGAAGGGTTTAACCCCTTACCTCGTTAGCAGTGAGGCGCACTCGACCGGGCTATGCGACGTCTCCAAGTGGTGGGGCGAGTTTACAGGATTGTCGGGACTAGATGCCAACCCCGGTTAATCAACCTGAATTCGGTAATCGGCCTTTGCTGCACTTTGCCCAACGATCTGAGCATTAGTCTCATCGCTCCCCTGAGCCCAAGCTGTGGCCGCTTCTCGAGATTTTCCATATTTCTCATGGCGTGAAATTAATCTTTCCAAGCGCAGGGAATCATCAATCTCTACATACCAACTCTCATCCAAGTTAGGTCGCACTTCTTGCCATCCACCTGATTCGTGAAGCAGGTAATTTCCTTCAGTAATGATCAATTTAGTCGAAACTTTTACAACCCCTTCGGCGGCAATCGATTCTTCAATCTCACGATGAAATATCGGATAGTAAATATCTTCATGTGAATTCTTAATACTGCGTAACAATTCGGCATAACCTCGGGCATCGAAGGTATCTGGTGCACCTTTGCGATCACGGCGACCCAATTCTTCTAAGACTTTATTACTTAGGTGGTAACCATCCATCGGAACCAAGGCAGCGTCGCCTTTGGGTAAGTTCTCGAGAATTTTTTTCGCCAATGTTGATTTACCTGATCCGGGCTTTCCCACAATTCCAATAATGATGCGATCTTTGGCCCCGGCTAATAAATCCTGCGCGCGCGCGATTGCCGTTTCGAGACTTAGAACGGGCTGGCTCATGGTCCGACTCTATAAGTATTAGGGTTTAAATTCTTTAAGCTCAAACGAGTCTTTGATGACTTTGCGTAGGTGGCTTAGATCTGAAATTTCGCCAGCGATAATCGCTTGCATGCCCACGTTTCCTAAAAGGGTTGCTTCAACTGGGCCGGCACTTAATTCAAGGCCAGTAATGGAGGCGGTCAGTTGGTTGAGCAAATCATTAGCCGATCCCCCACCGACAACTCGTATCTTTTTAAAGCTTCTCCCGGTGACTTCTTCGAGCTGGGCGATCACAGTCTTATAACTATGCGCCAAGCTTTCGTAAACGCAGCGAGCTATCTCGCCTTTGCTCTCTGGAATTGGCTGGTTATTCTGCGAAGCTAAATAAGTAATTCGCTCGACCATTTTTCCTGGGTGGATAAAGAGCGGATTATTTGGATCAATAATTGTTTTGTTATCCGCTACTTCCTGCGCCATATTTACTAATTCAGCTGCAGTAATGGACTCTCCGACTTCAGCCCATTCCCGAAGCAACTCAGAAATAATCCACATACCTGAAACATTTTTAAGCAGGCGAACTTTTCCTTCAACGCCCAATTCGTTAGTGAGGTTATATTCCATCGCCTTAGCGGAAGTAATTGGTGCATCAATTTCGCAACCAACAAGCGACCAGGTGCCGCTGGAGATATAGAGCTCACTCGAACTATCCTCGATTGGAGCGCCGGCCACAGCAGATGCAGTGTCATGAGAACCGACTGCCACTACATCGATTCCATCGAGCGGGCCGAAATTCTGAATCTTTCCAATATGAGTGCGGGCTTCATGAAGTTTAGGGAATACCTCTTTAGGAAGATTGAGTTCTTCTATTAACTTCCAATCCCAAGTGCGTGATTTTGTGTCGAGCAGCTGGGTGGTGGAGGCGTTGCTGATTTCAGTGGAAACTACTCCAGTGAGTTCGAAGTTAATTGCATCCGGCAACATAACCAATGTGTTTCCAGCACTAAGTTCGCCAGCGTCGCGAGCTGCAATCAGCTGGTAAACGGTATTAAAGGGAAGGAATTGAATTCCAGTAGTGGAGTACAAAGCCTCGCGGCCGAAACTTTCGATAGCAATCTCCATGATTCCATCGGTGCGGTCATCGCGATAGGAATATGTAGGTGCCGTGATTTCGCCTTCAGAATTGAGAAGGATGTAATCCACTGCCCAGGTATCGACTGCGACGGAAGTTAAAGTGTATTTAGTTGCTGCTTGTTCAAGTCCAGTTCGAATTTCATTATTGAGAAAATCCCAATCCCAGAGCAATGATCCATCGATGGTTTCGATTGGTTTATTGGGAAAGCGATGAATAATCTCAAAGGTGAGCTTGCCATCGTTAAGCGATCCAACGGCAACTCTGCCGCTGGATGCACCTAAATCAATGGCTGCGAAATGGGACATTGCTATCGCAAGAATGCTGCAGCTACGCCGCTATCTACTGGGATATGGAGTCCGGTAGTTAGTGGAAGATCGCCGCTAACCAGCGCGAAAGCAGCTGCGCCAATATGTTCTGGCAAAACCTCTAGCTTGAGAATTGAGCGTTGTGCGTAGTACTCGCCCAACTTCTCCTCTTCGATGCCGTATGCAGCGGCGCGTTGTGCACCCCAACCAGCGGCAAAGATTCCGGAGCCACGAACTACGCCATCTGGGTTGATTCCGTTGACGCGAATCTTGTGTTCGCCGAGTTCAGCGGCGAGCAAACGCACCTGGTGAGCTTGATCAGCCTTGGTCGCTCCATAAGCAATATTGTTTGGTCCAGCAAAGACAGAGTTCTTGCTGGAGATATAAATAATGTTTCCACCCATCTTCTGGTGAATCATTGCGCGGGCTGCTTCACGAGAGAAGAGGAATGAACCCTTCGCCATCACAGCATGTTGTAACTCCCAATCGGCAACAGATGTTTCGAGTAGTGGCTTGCTGATCGAGAGACCAGCGTTATTGACCAAGATATCTAGCCCACCGAAAGCAAGTGATGCCGCAGCTACTGCCGCAGAAACAGCTTGTTCATCGGTCACATCGACAGCAACGGCAATCGCCTTATCGGCACCGCCCCATTCGGCTGCGAGTGCTTTTGCGCCTTCAAAGTCGCGGTCAGCAATGACCACACATGCGCCCTCTTGTAGGTAGCGATGTGCGATTGCTTTTCCGATACCGGAAGCTCCACCAGTGACGAGTGCTACTTGGCCTTGCAATTTCTTTGGTGCTGGCATGCGACGAAGCTTTGCCTCTTCCAATTCCCAGTACTCAATATTGAATTTCTCGGCTTCGCTAATTGGCGCATAGGTAGAGATTGCTTCAGCGCCGCGCATTACGTTGATGGCGTTGATGTAGAACTCGCCGGCTACGCGGGCGGTCTGCTTATCTTTGCCATAACTAAACATTCCAATTCCAGGAACGAGAATGATGGCTGGATCGCTGCCGCGCATCGCTGGGCTATCTGGCTTTGCATGGCGGTTGTAATAATCTGAGTAAGTCTTGCGATACTGCTCATGAAGTTCGTTTACGCGAGCGACAACTTCTTCAAAAGGTGCATCTGGCGCTGTATCTAGCACCATTGGTGAAACCTTGGTGCGCAAGAAGTGATCTGGGCAGGATGTGCCGAGAGCGGCTAAGCGGCCAAGTGCATCGTGCGAGATGAAATCCAGGACAACATCAGTATCGCTAAAGTGCCCAACCATTCGCGCATCTTTTGAGGCAACGCCGCGAAGAAGCGGAGCAAGTTGTGCAGCGCGCGCATGACGTGCTTCGGTTGGCATCGCTTTAAATTTCGCTACTTCAGCCCCGAAAGGATCTTTCTTACCCTTTGCCTTAATAAATTCTTCAGCTTTCTTGATTGCATCAAGCGAACGCTTCTCGCACTCATCTGATGTATCGGCCCAGGTAGTTAATCCATGTCCACCAAGGATGCATCCCTTTGCCTTTGGATTTTCGGAAGCAATTTTTGCAATATCTAATCCGAGTTGGAATCCAGGACGGCGCCAATCTACCCAGAGAATTTCATCGCCGAAACATTCCTTGGTTAATTTTTCGCCATCCACGCTTGTTGCAAATGCGATGATGGAATCTGGATGCAGATGGTCCACGTGGTCGTATTCAACGAGTCCATGCATGGAGGTATCAATACTTGGCGCTGCTCCGCCCTTTCCATATAAGCAGTAATCAAAGAGAGCGACCATTTCATCTTCACGGTCCACACCAGGATAGACCTTCTTCAAAGAATGAATCTTGTCGGTGTAAAGAATGGCTAAGCCACTCTCTTTGAGCGTACCTAGGTCCCCTCCAGACCCCTTCACAAAAGTTAGAGATGCTTTTTCACCTGATACTGGATCGATGATTTCACCTTTTGCAGATGTATTACCGCCGGCATAGTTGGTAACTTTTGGGTCAGAACCCAAACGATTTGAACGAGCAACGAGTTGCCCTACTGCAGGTGTTAGATCTGAGATTCCCAATTTATGCGCCCCAACCAGCTTGATTGCCGCCGACTCGCTCCGTTGCGATCTTTGCTAGATAACCTGACTTCTTAAATGCGCCCATTGGGTCGCCATCTAATCCTTGTTCTTGGCGAAGTTCGACCAACAGTGGGCGAACATCGGTGTTGTATGCATCCATCAATACTGAGTTAGCTTCAAGCACATCGCCAGATTGCTGTGCTGCCTTTAGCGCGCTTTGATCGACAATTAGCGCCTTCGCTACTGACTCTTGCACGTTAAGGATGGAGCGAATCTGACCTGGAACCTTTGCCTCAATATTGTGGCATTGATCAAGTACATATGAGACCGGAGTGCCTTCGGCAAATCCGCCATTGATATTTACTTCATGCATAATTCTAAAGAGCTGGAATGGATCTGCAGCTCCAACAATTAAATCATCATCAGCATAGAAACGTGAATTAAAGTCAAAAGCGCCAAGCTTCTTTGCGCGAAGCAAGACGGCAACGATGTATTCAATGTTGGTACCTGGAGCATGGTGGCCAGTATCAACGCAGACCATTGCGCGCTCACCGAGTTGTAGACAGTGGGCAAAGGATGTTCCCCAGTCAGGAACATCTGTGTGATAGAAAGCTGGTTCGAAGAACTTGTATTCCAGCAACATACGTTGGTTGCCAGAGAGATGCTTGTAAACCTCAGCGAGCGATTCCGCTAAACGATTTTGGCGATCCGCGATGTTGTCTTGTCCTGGATAGTTTGTGCCATCGGCAAACCACAACTTCAAATCTTGCACACCAGTGATGTTCATGATTTCGATGCAGTCGATTAAGTGGGCGACTGCCTTCTTGCGCACCTTTGGATCTGGATTACAGACGCTACCGAGCTTGTAATCATCATCTTGGAAAGTATTGGAGTTAATGGTTCCGAGCTTTACGCCGAGATCACTCGCATGCTTTGCCAGCTTGCTGTAATCCTCAACTTTGTCCCATGGAATATGAAGCGCCACGGTTGGAGCAGCGCCGGTGAACTTATGTACCTGGGCGGCATCTTCAATCTTTTCAAATGGATCACGCGGAACGCCAGGTTGTCCGAAAACTTTAAAGCGAGTACCGGAATTACCGTAAGCCCAAGATGGGGTCTCAATCTTGAGGCGCTTTAGTACTTCCTTGGCCTTTGCTTTATCTGACATCGTCGTGCTCCTTAAGTGGGGTTATGAATTAAAACTAAGCGAGGTAAAAAATCTCTTGTAAACTTAGGAAGCCCTCATCGGGGGCTTGTCCATCTAACGCTTCGAAAAATGGCGCCATCTCTGATTGCCACTTGGCATTTACTTCTCGCGCAGCCATTCCGGCTTTTGCGGCTTCAAGATCTGGGGTTTCCAGATATCCGATTAGTAATCCATCGGCGGGATCGAGGAAGAGTGAATAGTTGGTCCAACCAGTCTCGCGCAGCGCTTGCAACATATCTGGCCAAACTTCTTGATGACGGCGTACATACTCATCTAGGTGTTCTTTTCGAACTTGTAGCCGAAAACAGACTCGTTCCACTTTAACTTCCTCCTTACTTTTCACAATGTGTTTTTCTAATCTTGATTGGAGTGCTCTTGTGGTGAGTTATGCACCCACCACAAGAGCTCTCCCTCAAAGGGATTACTCCCTTTATCGCTAACTCTTAACTATTAGTAAATAGCCTTGAATGTTGCGATGTTTGACTTATCGAATGTGAACGGATCGCCAAGGTAAGCAATTCCACCAGCAACGACTGAGTAAGACTTCTTACCAGCCTTGAATGATGAACCAACCTTGCCTGTGAATGTTCCAGCCTTAGCTGCTGCACCGGCGTAAACCGCTACATAACCAAGATCGATTGGATTCCAAAGGCCGACCTTCTCAACAGTTCCGTTTTCGATGTAAGGAGCCATTTGGCTTGGAAGACCAAGACCGGTGACCTTAACTGTTGCATTCTTTGCTTGCTTCTCCTGAGCAGCTGCAAGTACACCAACAGTTGTTGGTGAGATGATGCCAGCTACATCTGGGTACTGAGAAAGAATTGCATCGAATTGTGCTGTTGATGTTGTTGCATCGTCGTTACCGTAGAAGACTGACTTATCTACTGTTCCGCCGACCCATGACATGTTTGGATACTTTGAAGTTAGGTATGGACCCATTGCTGCGATCCATGCGTTCTGGTTAGCGGCTGTAGCTGCTGCAGAAAGAACTGCAATCTTGCCCTTGCCACCTGTTGCTGCTGCAATCCAGTCAACTTCAGCTGTACCGATACGAGCTGATGCTGCTGGAAGAACTGTAACTACGCGAGATGAAGCTGCTGATGCAGCAACGTCAGCGTCAGATGTAACGATCTTGATTCCTGCAGCCTTTGCCTTGTTCAATGAAGGAACAATTGCGTTCTGATCAGCAGCAGAGATAACAAGTACGTCGTACTTCTTCTGGATTACTTGGTTGATGAATTGAACCTGTGCTGGACCTGTTGCTTCTGTTGGTCCGAGGTAGGTACAGGTTGCCTTGATTTCCTTACAGGCTGTCTGTGCGCCTTTGTTCCATGCGGTGAAGTAACCGATGTTTACTGCCTTTGGCATGATGGCGATCTTGAGACCGGCAGCATTAGCCTGTGCAGGAGCACTTACTAGAGCAACTGCACCAAGTGCAACTACAGCAAGTACTGCCTTTAGCTTATTTTTTTGCATGTTAAGCGGGCTTCCTTTCATTCGACACTCCTCGATGAGGTCAACGAGGGAGTAGGGGTCTTAACTCTCATCTCACGACGAGCTTTAAGCATCTCAGCCACCTTAGGTAAGGCAACCGAGAATAGTAGGAGCGATCCAGAGACCATCTGGAGCGCATTGGATGAGAAGTTAACGAGTTGAAGCACGGAGCGAATTGCACCGAGTTCGATAACTGAAAATATAACTCCCCACATTGTTCCGAAACCACCAGCAATCGAAACTCCACCAAAGAGAACTGCGGCAATCGTGGTTAGCTCGTAACCCATTGCGCTATCTGGTGAGGCCGATGCAAAGCGAAGTGTGTAGACAATCGCAGCGAGTGAAACCATAAATCCGGTGGCTACATACATAAGAAATTTAAAACGCTTAACTGGAATACCGGCAAAGTTTGCGGCTTCGGCGCTGATACCAGCGGCAAAAGTCCAACGTCCAATTCGAGTGAAGTGGAGCAGCACAAGTGCGATAGCAACAAGTGGCGCGATAAGTAGGAATGACCAAGGAAGGAATGTTCCAGGAATATTGTTGATGCCAAGACCGGTCCAGAAATCTGGAAGTTGGTTAACTGGAGTATTTCCAAGAAGCACAAAACACAATCCGCGGAAGAGTCCCATCGTGCCGATGGTGACGGCTAGGGATTGAAGTCCAAGATAGTTAACGAGGAAACCATTAAGTGCGCCGGTTGCGATACCGACCAAAATTCCGATGACTAGCGCCCAAGCAAATGGGATTCCGTGCGCAAATGAGTAACCAATGGTCGATGAGACCAAGCTAAGCGCGGAGGCCACTGAAAGGTCGATTTCACCAGCAACAATAAGGAAGGTCATCGGCAGAGCGATGATCATGATTTCGCCAATATCTTGAACTACAAAGCCAAGATTGCTGGTGGTTGCAAAATCAGGAGTAATAAATGAGCCAATTAAAAGGGTGAGGAAGAGCAGGACTCCTACTCCCTTATCCCAACTGAAGTTGGTGCGAAGACGTGTTAGTGCGCTCATTTATTCGCTCACTCTCATAATTTGAGTTCGCTGACTTCGAGCCGAGAGAACCTTGTCCAATGAAATTGCGGCGATAAGAAGTGCGCCATTTACTACGCCTTGCCAGAACTGGCTGACGCCAAGTGCGCCAAGTGCCAGAACGATTGTCTGCAGGAGTAGTGCGCCGATAATTGCGCCAAAGACTGTGCCGATTCCGCCAGCGATTGCTACGCCGCCGACAACACATGCTGCAACAACGCTGAGTTCGATTCCCAATCCAGAGTTGGCTTGAGCTTGGCCAAAGCGAGCAATTAATAGCGCGCCACCAAGTCCGGCAATTCCACCAGCAGCGGTGAATGCCCAGAATGTTCGCTTTTCTACTTTGATGCCCGCTAAGTATGCAGCTGGCAAGTTGGAGCCGATTGCATATAGATCGCGACCACTGCGGAAGTTGCGCATATAGAAACCAACAATGAGTGCGAGTACGAGAGAGACAATAAATAGGTAAGGGATGCGTACAAAGGTATGCGATGCCATGAAGGTGAGCACATGTGGAACTTTGTCACTATTGATGAAGTCGCCACCGGCTACTTGGTTAAAGAGACCGCGGACGAGATAGAGGGTGCCAAGTGTGACAACCAAGCTTGGCAGTTTGAAGTAAGCAACCAAGACGCCATTAACTGCGCCAACCGCTAAACCGAAGAGCACACCAAGAATTAGGCAGTAGAGCAATCCATGTCCGTTGGAGGCGTTCTTGCCGATGATGTATGAAGCAAAGCCGATTGTGGAACCAATCGAGAGATCGATGTGCTTCATCACGATGATCAAAGTTTCGGCAGAGACCAAGAGACAGATAATGGATGAGCCAAAGAGTAGGTCATGTAATCCGGAGAAAGAGAAGAGCGCGTGGTTTCCGAGCGCGGCGATACTGAAGAAGGCTACGAGTACAACTGCGATAGGGAGTTCGCGAATTTTCAAAAGGTTTCTCATTAGTTCGCCCCCGAAGCCGCTGCGATGACATTCTCTGGATTAGCTTCTGCGGCGTTGAAG
>CAIUHB010000107.1 GCA_903898855.1 uncultured Actinomycetes bacterium
CGACTCCTTGTTAGGTGAAATTGGATCACCGAAATTTTCAGATCCCGAGAAATTAATTGCTTTCGACGATAGCTTCACTATTAATATCGCTGGTTTTGATTTAGCTGCCCACCATGCGCCAGGTCATACCGCTGGTTCGGCAACATTTGTAGTTAACGATGAGTATCTAATCTCTGGCGATGTGCTCTTTGCTGGTGCAATCGGCCGCACAGATTTACCGTCAGGTTCTAGCGCTGATATGAAATTTTCACTTCGCAATAAAATATTGCCGTTGGCGGATGAATTAATTGTGCTTCCCGGTCATGGCCCACAAACTACAATTGCCCGCGAACGAAAGAACAATCCATATTTGCAAGATGAGTTTCTTAATTCTCAATCGGTAAAGGGGGAGTAATGGCAAAACTTCAGGCACCAAAGGGAGTGAGCGAATACTTCCCACCTCGTTCAACGTATTTTGAACATGTCCGCGACTCCATAATTGCCAGCGCTAAAGGTGCCGGCTATCAAATGATGGAGCTGCCGGTATTTGAAGATACCGAACTTTTTATTCGTGGAGTAGGCGAATCTACTGACGTGGTTTCTAAAGAGATGTACACATTTGAAGATCGCGGTGGTCGTTCTATAACTCTGCGCCCAGAAGGCACAGCCGGAGTAATGCGTTCGGTGATCGAACACAATTTAGATAAAGGTCAATTGCCATTAAAGCTTTGGTATTCGGGTGCATTTTTTCGGGCCGAACGCCCCCAGCAAGGTCGCTATCGACAGTTCTATCAAGTCGGCATAGAAGCCATCGGTGGAGATGACCCAGAGATTGATGCCGAGGTTATTGCAGTTGCTTGGCGGGCATTTAATTCAATCGGTATAAAGAATTTTCATCTTGATATAACCTCGTTAGGCGACGCCGAGAGCCGCGCTCGTCACCGCAAAGATTTACTCTCATTTCTAAAGACCCTAGATCTCGACGAAGCGACAGCCGCCAGAGCCGAGTTAAACCCCTTGCGACTATTTGATGATAAGCGTCCGGAAATTATTGAAGCGATGAAAGGCGCACCACTTCTCTTGGACTACCTCAATCCACAGAGCGCAGAGCACTTTGCCAAGGTTCAACAACTCCTGACCGATTTCGGGGTAGCTTTTCGAATAAATCCACGCATGGTTCGCGGATTGGATTACTACACCGGCACCACCTTCGAATTTGTACATCATGATCTTGGCGCACAATCTGGAATCGGTGGTGGTGGACGCTACGACGGCCTGATGGCCGACCTCGGTGGTGCCAACCTCTCAGGAATCGGATTTGGAATCGGAGTTGATCGAGTTCTCTTGGCGGCAGAAGCTGAGGGTATTTTCAACGATCAGGAGAAGTCGCATTCTGCGGTGAAGTTCTTCCTTATCTCTATGTCTGCGACAACAAAGGATTTCGTAGCGGGACTCCTCAATGCGATGCGTGACGCGGGTCTGAGCTGCGATATGGCCTATGGGGATCGAGCCCTCAAAGGCTCTATGAAGGCGGCCGATAAGAGTGGAGCGGAATACTGCTTAGTTATCGGTGAGGATGAACTTTCCAGCGGAGTTGCAAACTTGAAGCGAATGCGTGATGGCGAGCTCCTATCGCTTACAATTGCCACTTATTCAGAGCTCGTCGAGAAACTTCGCACACTTTAAGTGGGCGATCAATTTAAGGATGTTAATTAATGTTACGCACTCATGATGCTGGCACTCTTCGAGCCAGCGATGCGGGAACCACTGTCACGCTTGCAGGCTGGGTAGCTCGCCGTCGCGATCATGGCGGAGTGGCATTCATCGACCTTCGCGATGCCTCTGGTGCAGTTCAAGCTGTTATTCATGATGAATCCCTGGCCGGAGCGCTTCGCGCTGAATGGTGCATACTTTTAACGGGCACAGTTGCCGTTCGACCAGCAGGAAATGCTAATTCAGCTATCCCCACCGGCGAGATTGAGATCATCACCGAAACCCTGACAGTATTGAGCGAAGCGGCGCCTCTTCCATTTCCGGTTGATAGCGGCGACCTCAGCACGATCAGCGAAGAAGTTCGCCTCAAGTACCGTTACTTAGATTTGCGCAGAGAAGGTCCAGCAAAGAATCTTCGCTTGCGCTCTCAAGTTACATCCGCGATTCGCACCGTTATGGATGATGAAAATTTCTTGGAAATCGAAACCCCGTATTTGACGCGCTCGACTCCAGAGGGAGCACGCGATTTTCTCGTACCTGTGAGATTGCAACCAGGATCGTGGTACGCACTACCTCAGTCACCACAATTGTTTAAGCAACTTTTGATGGTTGCGGGCATGGAACGTTACTACCAGATTGCACGTTGTTTCCGAGATGAAGATTTCCGAGCAGATCGCCAACCTGAATTTACACAATTAGATATCGAGATGTCCTTTGTGGATCAAGAGGATATTTTGAAGGTGGCAGAGAAGATTCTGGCTCGTGTATTTAAAAAGGTAATTGGCTATGAAATTTCGATGCCGATTCCCCGAATGACTTATTGGGAGGCGATGCGTCGATTCGGTTCGGATAAGCCTGACCTTCGCTTTGGGTACGAGTTGGTAGATGCCACTGATTTCTTTAAAGAGACTACTTTCCGCGTTTTTCAAGCCGAATACGTAGGCGCAGTTGTTATGCCTGGTGGTGCGGCAACTCCTCGCCGTGAATTAGATGCCTGGCAGGAATGGGCCAAAGCGCGCGGTGCTAAAGGTCTTGCCTATATTTTGGTAGGAGAAGACGGAACACTCGGCGGCCCGGTAGCTAAGAACCTTTCCGAGAAGGAGAGCGCTGAGATTGCTGCTTTCGCCGGAGCGAAAGCAGGGGATGCCATCTTCTTTGCCGCTGGTGAGCGCATCTCCTCGCTTAACTTGCTCGGTGCAGTTCGACTTGAGGTCGGAAAGCGTTGCGATCTGATTGATCAAAGCCGCTGGGAATTTCTCTGGGTCGTTGACGCCCCAATGTTTGAGCGCGTTGATTCAACTAATCCGGATAGTGGTTGGACTGCCGTCCATCATCCATTTACAGGTCCTAAGCCTGAGTTTGCCGATACTTTCGATAAGGATCCAGCAAACGCGTTGGCGTATGCCTATGACATCGTGCTTAACGGCAGCGAAATCGGTGGCGGCTCAATTCGTATCCATGATCGCAATATGCAAAAGCGAGTCTTCGACACTATTGGACTCTCTGCAGCCGAGGCCGAGAGCAAATTTGGCTTCTTGCTCGAGGCATTTAATTACGGACCTCCTCCACATGGTGGAATTGCACTTGGTCTAGATCGACTATGTGCACTCTTAGCTGGCGCCGAATCTATTCGGGAAGTTATTGCCTTCCCCAAGACCGCAAGCGGTGGCGATCCGCTGACTGGCGCACCAACTCCAATTACGCCTGCCCAGCGCAAAGAGGCGGCAGTAGATTTCGTGCCCGAGAAAAAAGCTGAGTAAGTAAGGCAGAGTTCGCGAGTGAGAATTCGCAGGAAGTACTTGGCCGCTGCAATCGCAGCGCTCTTTTTGCTGACCGCGTGTGCGCCACCTTCACATATTTACGCCGCGAACAAGAAGGTCGGAAGCTATTTCACAGTTCCTTACGGCTGGAAAGAGATTTCGCAGACCTTGCTTTCTAAGCAGGAGTCGCAGTCGACTGCAAGCGGAGCTGCCGAGCGATTAGCTGCAGTTGCCTGGCAAGAAGCTTTTTATCAAAAGGGAAAAGTTCTGCCAGCCGAGATCTTCTCACTACGCGCTCCGAACGCCCCAACAGCGTACGTGAGAGTGCGCTCTCTCAATGGGGATGAGATGAATAGCGTCTCGTATAACTCGCTGCGCAATATCTTTGTTCCACTTACAACTTGGTTGAATGGTTCGACTAACTCATCCAATTCGCCTGTTGTGATGAGCAATTTCCAGCTTCTCGGAGATGAGGAGCGGATAGAAAAAGGTGCTCGAGGAATTCGTAGCGTCTTCTCATTTACAGGCGCTGATGGCATAGACCAAACCTTCAATCAGACTGCGCTTATTTCCCCGGATCACTCCATGATGTACATCTTGCTGGTTCGCGCAAAGAGTGCGGACTATGCGAGAGCCAATAAAATTCTCACAGACATTTCTAATTCCTTTACAGTACTGGGGGCAAAATAGTGAAGACGCAGAATCCAAGCGCGCCTAGTCGACCAAAAGATGAAGACCGCAAAACACGTATTCATCTCACTCTCTTCGATAGAACTAAGTTCCTTTTACTCTTTCTCATAGTTTTCCTCGTCCTTGTTTGGGCGGCGATGGCTGACAATCCACTGCTCTCTTTCACTGATGCGCTCAAGGAGATCACTTCAAAACGATGGTGGTTAATCGCGCTCTCAGCCTTTGAAGTGGTGCGCCAACTCCACTTTCTGTTGGCTGAATTACTTGCTCCGTATCACGGCATCTGGACAAGATATTTTGCCGCTATCGATAAATTAATCCATAAATTTAGTGACTGGACTCGATATCGAATCTCGCGCGCCGTTAAAGGTTTACTTGGCGTCGTACTTCTCGCCATCGTTCTTGGAGCAATCTATAAAGAGACGCCCGTTAAGGCCCTTTTTCTTGCACCTAAAGCTTTGTGGAGTGCGCTTCCTATGCTCGGCCAGTTGGCCTTCGCTGTGGTCTTTATCGTCATTCAATTCTTCGCCATGTTCTGGTTTCTTAGTCGCGGTGGCATAGATACATATTTCCCGGATGACATCCGAACTCGCTTTAGCGATGTTTGGGGGCAAGACCATGTGCTTAATCGAATTCGTGAGAACCTGCTCTTTTTAGAGTCGCCGGAGAAGATTGAGGATCACGGTGGTTATGTACCCGGTGGCATATTGCTCTGGGGGCCTCCTGGCACTGGTAAGACGTTGATGGCTGAATCAATGGCCGGCGAGACAGGCAAGCCATTCGTCTTTGTGGATCCTGGCGCCTTTAACAACATGTTCTTTGGTGTTGGAGTTCTCAAGGTTAAATCTCTCTTTAGAAAACTGCGCAAATTAGCTCTTCGCTATGGCGGCGTAGTTGTCTTCTTTGATGAAGCTGATTCATTAGGAAATCGAGGAATTGCAGTTGGTGGGGGAGCGCAGCGGACTAATCTCTTCGGTGAGAGTTGTCACGGCGGCAACTACCTATCGCCAGCAGCTACCTCCATTATTTCGCGCGAGCGATTCGTAGCGGGCACTGCAGCAGGTGGCGGTGGTGGTGGCGGAATGGGAACGCTGCAGGCGCTGCTTACTGAGCTCAGTGGTTTGAAAAAGCCAAAGGGTTTCTTCAATCGAGTTCTCCGTCGCGCACTTGGAATGCGTCCAAAGAATCCACCAAAGTATCGAATCTTGGTTGTGATGGCTACAAATATGCCGGAGGCACTTGATGAAGCACTACTTCGTCCGGGTCGAATCGATCGAATGTATCGAGTGGGTTATCCAAGCAAGGCTGGCCGAATTCGAACTTATCAAGGCTATCTAGCTAAAGTTTCACATTCTTTAAGTGGTGAAGAGATTGATAAGTTAGCAACAATCACGCCTTATGCGACAGGTGCTTCGATTAAGGACACTATCAACGAGGCGCTGATTACAGCGATTCGCGATGGTCGCACTTCGATTATCTGGTCTGATGTAATCAAAGCTAAGCAATCTAAGGATTTGGGGCCAGCTGAGGACGTTGAATACATTGAACGCGAACGTCACGCGGTTGCCGTCCATGAGGCTTGTCATGGAGTGATGGCACACCTAGTCCGACATCATATGGAGATTGATTTAGCAACAATTGAGAAAGGCTCTGACTACCTGGGAATGGTGGCCAGTATTCCGCCAGATGATCAATTCACCCGATGGAAGAGTGAATATGAAGCGGATATTTTGGTCTCCCTTGCCTCACTTGCTGGCGAGCGCATCTTCTTTAATGGGGATAATTCTTCTGGAGTTTCTAGCGACCTGGAGAGCGCAACGAGCATCGCCAGTTTGATGGAAGGACATTGGGGAATGGGTTCGACCATCTCATCACATGCTTCCAATCGCCGATTTGAGGTTGGTGCACCAGGTGGTGGAAAACCTCGGGATGCAAAGGAAGAATCCAAAGCGCTTCGACAAGCTCTGGCCGATCGCATTGAGGATAATCTCTCCACTCTGCTCGCCAAAGCAGAGGAGATCTTGGTGGAAAATCGAGCAAAGGTTCTTGCTCTGGCCCACGCACTCGAGGTCCACAAGACCCTATCTGGTGAGGATGTGCTCGCTGTTATGTCCGGTTCTAAGGGTCCATTGGTCGATGGCGCGCCCTATCAAGTTGCCGGAAATATCGAGCAAATTGAGAAATACCACCAATCGGCACTTGTTGCCCATATGGAGCATCGCTCACCCGACCTGCCGCTACCCATTTTCTAAGCTCGCCGGAAAACAATCGGGTAGGCTAGCAATATGGGTCCAGGTGGAATTGCAACGATTATTGCTGCATGCGCATTGGCGATCATTGCTATTGCGATCGCTTATGTCGTCGTACGTGTCGGCAGATTAGTTGATCAGGCAAGCAAGTCGCTCGAGCAACTTACCTCTGAAGCAACTCCACTACTTGAAGAGGTAACAACCACAGTTACTTTGGTAAACGGTCCGCTCCATGCAATCAACAAGGTCTCCAAGAACATCGAAGAGGTCTCCGGCAAAATTGCAGAAGCTACTGATGGTTTCTTAGGTAAAAACTCGATGGGTCTAAAGGTGGCCGGTGGCCTCTTTAATCTTTTTCAAGCTGGCAAGGCCAAGAGCGCTCCAAAGAGCACTCGCCGTAAGAAGGCTGCAGCAGGGGAGCAAGAGTAGTTCGTGAACTCCGCTGAAATTAGAGCGCGCTGGTTGCGCTTCTTCGAATCTGGCAACAGTCAGGGCTTAAGCCACACAGTGGTTCCATCGGCCTCGCTTATCGCCGATGATCCAAACCTACTTCTTGTTAACGCGGGAATGGTTCCTTTTAAGCCGTACTTTCTTGGTGAGGTAAAGCCGCCATTTAACCGAGCTACGTCGGTACAAAAGTGTGTTCGAACTCTTGATATCGATGAAGTTGGAAAAACGACTCGGCATGCATCTTTCTTCCAGATGTGTGGAAACTTTAGTTTTGGTGATTACTTTAAAGAGGGAGCTATTGCTCTTGCATGGGAGCTTTTAACCAAGCCCATATCAGATGGTGGATATGGTTTCCCCGAAAATCGTTTATGGGTCACCGTTTTTCAAAATGATGACGAAGCAGCCGATATTTGGCATAAGAAGATCGGCATTCCGCTTGAGCGAATTCAGCGACGCGGTATGGAAGATAATTTCTGGTCAATGGGAGTTCCGGGGCCATGTGGTCCTTGTTCAGAGATTTATTACGATCGTGGACCAGAATACGGTGTTGATGGTGGCCCGATTGCCGACGAGAATCGATATCTGGAAGTCTGGAACCTCGTCTTTATGCAAAATATTCGGGGAGAGGGCGCCGGTAAGGATAACTATCCAATTCTCGGAGAGCTTCCCGCTAAAAATATCGATACCGGTCTTGGTTTAGAGCGCGCAGCTGCTTTGCTCCAGGGCGTTGAAAATATTTATGAAATCGACACAACGATGCAGATTCTTAGTCGCGCCTCCGAGTTGACCGGTGTTAAGTATGGAGCGAACGAAAAGAGCGACATCGCACTACGCGTAATTGCGGATCACGCTCGTACTTCAATGATGTTGATTGGCGATGGTGTTCTTCCGGGAAATGAAGGTCGTGGATATGTCTTGCGCCGCATGATGCGCAGAACTATTCGCAATATGAGAATACTCGGAGCGCACGAACCTACTGCCGCTGAACTAGTTAAAGCCTCGATTGGGGCCATGGGGCCGCAATATCCAGAGCTGGTAGAAGGTGCGGAGCGAATCTCAGCAGTATCGATCAATGAAGAAGAGTCCTTTTTGGCTACGCTCAAAAGTGGAACTCAGATATTTGATCTCGCTGCTAAATCTGCCAAGAGTGCTAATGACATACGCCTAGCAGGAGACACAGTTTTTAGGCTCCACGATACCTACGGTTTTCCTTTTGATCTCACTTTGGAGATGGCTTCAGAACAAGGTCTATCTGTCGATGAGGATGGTTTCAGAAAATTAATGAAGGAGCAGAAAGATCGCGCCAAGGCTGATGCGCGATCCAAGAAGACGGGTCACACTGACCTCTCTGAATATCGCAAAATTTTTGATGCCAAGGGCGCAACTAAATTTATCGGCTATGAAAGCATTTCTGGCGAGGCGAAGGTTGCCGGAATTCTGGTTGATGGCAAATCTGTAGTCGAAACTGGAGCTACTGGTGAAGTCGAGATTGTGCTTGATCGCACTCCGTTTTACGCCGAAGGCGGCGGCCAATTGCCAGATGGCGGAACTATCACACTCGCTAATGGCGCCATCGTTGAAATTGATGATGTGCAATGCCCAGTACCTGGACTATATATCCACCGCGGAACTGTTCTCTCTGGAACCGTAAAGGTTTCTGATGAAGCTCTCGCCGCGATTGATCGCGAACGTCGCATGGCAATATCTAGAGCTCATACTGCTACACATATGGTGCATAAGGCATTTCGGGAAGCGCTAGGGGAGACAGCAACCCAAGCTGGATCTGAGAATGCGCCGGGTCGTTTCCGCTTTGACTTCCCAGCCAATGGCTCAGTTCCCCCTTCAGTTCTTCGAGATGTTGAAGCTCGAGTGAATTCACTGTTGCTTGAAGATTTACATGTTACGGCTCAAACAATGACTCAACCCGAAGCTAAAGCGATTGGCGCTATGGCACTGTTCGGTGAGAAATACGGCGATCAGGTGCGTGTTGTCAGTGTTGGAGATTGGGCGCACGAACTCTGCGGAGGCACGCACGTCTCAACTTCCGGCCAACTTGGTTTAGTCAAACTCCTCTCGGAATCTTCAATCGGCGCTGGAGTACGTCGCGTGGAGGCCTTGGTCGGCCATGATGCATTTGATTTCCTAGCTCGAGAACATGTGCTCTTAAACTCTTTAACTGAAATCATCAAAGGTGCTCGCACCGAAGAGCTGCCTGAGCGAATCTCGGATTTAATTGATAAATTAAAGTTGGCCGAGAAGGAACTCTCGCAATTTAAGACTGCATCGATTGCTAGCGCTGCTGCCTCGCTGATTAATTCGGCAACAAAGGTGGGCAAGTTCTCCATTATTGCGGCCAATATCGTTGATGGCGTTAGCGTCGATGACTTACGTTCCGTGGCTAGTGATTTAAGAAATCGTATGGGCGAGGGTGTAGTTGCAATTACCTCTAATACCGATGGCCGCATCTCGCTAGTGGTTGCCACAAGTGAAGGTGCGCGATCGACAGGAGTTAATGCCGGTGCGTTGGTAAAGTCAGCATCGACGATTTTGGGCGGTGGCGGTGGAGGTAAGGATGATTTCGCTCAAGGCGGCGGAACCAATCTGGCAAACCTGCAACTCGCACTCGATGAAATTGCGCAATTAGCAACAGCTGCCTTGCAGGGTTAACCTCATTGAATCGGGGTCGCAGAATTGCCTTTGACTATGGCGACGTTCGAATTGGAGTGGCAGTCTCTGACCCAGAAGCAATACTCGCTTCACCGGTGTCTAACTTACAGTCGCAGTCATCTGACTTAATCAGCGAGCTCCGGGAGCTAATTAAAGAGTATCAGCCGATCTATTTTGCAATTGGTTCACCTTCTCATCTCAATGGCAACCCAAGCGCGAAGGGCGAGAGCGTAAAAGAATTCTGTACATTAGTTCGCTCTCTCTCAGAGCTACCTATCTATTTAATTGATGAACGTTTAACAACCGTAAGTGCAGCTCGTTCCCTTCAATCTGCGGGCATAAACTCAAAGGCGGCGAAGGAGAAGATCGACGGAGCTGCTGCGGTAGCTATTCTGGAGAGCGCCATGGCTTCCGAGAAGTTATCTGGCGCTCCATCTAAGGTGTTCTTCCCATGAGAAAGTATCTGGCGGCAGGTCTAGTACTTATCGTTGGATTTACTATCTATATTTCTACTCGGGCCGAGAGCGACTTTCCGGCTGGTCATCCTGGACCCAGTGTGACTATCACGGTTAACTCTGGCGAGACTGGTACATCTATAGCTAACAACCTCGCCCAAGCAGGCGTCATTAAGAGTGCCAAACGATTCATCTCGCTGGCTATTGCAGATAGGAGAGCGCAAGGAATAAGCGCCGGCGTGCACACGATTGAAAGTCATATCCCTTCAAAGGTTGCGATCGATCAACTTCTGGACCAGAAGCGCTTAGTTGATCTAGTGATTGTGAAAGAGGGCTCGACCTATTCCGATGTCCTGGGAGTTTTGCGCTCAACGCACTCGCTTAATTGCACCTCGAAATTTAGCGGTCTTACGCCTATTCTCAAGGCGCCTGGGAATTCTCTCGAAGGTCAACTTTTCCCAGCTCAGTACTCATTTGCACCAAAGAGCACCTGCAGCGATGCGATTGGCTCAATGTTGTCGAAGTTTGCTGAGAGCGCCAAGAGCTCCGGGCTCCTCAAGAGCGCAAACCCGTATGCAAATCTGATTATTGCCTCTTTGGTGCAGATAGAAGGCGATCCGAAGAATTTCGATAAAGTTGCTCGGACAATTCTTAATCGTTTGAAAATCGGCATGCCTTTGCAACTAAATTCGACCGTCCAATATGCAGCACATTTGCGGGGGAGAATTGCGCTCTCAACTGCTGCGACTCAGATTAATTCACCGTATAACACCTACAAATATGTAGGACTACCACCCACACCAATCTCCAATCCAAGTACAGACGCTATACAGGCAGTACTCAATCCAGCGATCGGCAATTGGCTCTATTTCATCACCGTCAAGCCGGGGGATACTCGATTTACCAACTCATATTCGGAGTTTTCTGGCTGGGAAGTTCTGTATCACCACAATCTTTCGGCCGGAGCATTCAAATGATGAAGGCTGCTGTTTTGGGTTCTCCGATAAAGCATTCGCTCTCTCCGCTTTTACATAATTACGCCTACGAACTTTTAGGCATTGAGGGAGAGTACGTTGCAATCGAGATGGTCCCTGAAAGGCTCTCAGAGTTTCTCACTTCCTTGGATTCTAATTGGCGTGGCCTCTCACTCACTATGCCACTCAAGGAGTCAGTACTTAATTTAGGAATAGAGTGTGATGAGAAAGTTATTCGTACCCACTCTGCAAACACAATACTTTTCGGCAGCCATCGAGAGCTCAGTGCCACCTCAACTGATTACACCGCATTCGAGCGCTTGCTAGAAGTGAACGGGGATTCAAACGTGGCAATTCTCGGCGCTGGTGGAACAGCTCGCTCTGCGATTGGCGCGTTAAACGGTTTGGTGCCAACTATTGATCTCTATCTCCGAGATTTCGCTAAGGGTTTGGCTCCGAAAGCTGCAGCACCACAATCGCATGTAGAGCTCCACAAGTTAGATACCTTCAGTAGCGAGGAGTTCTCTCGTTACGATTGGATTATCTCGACTCTTCCTGCAGGAGTAAGTGATGGGTTAGCGGAGTCGCTCTCCTCGAGTTCAGCCAAGCTCTCCAACCTTAATTTTCTGGAAGTTCTTTACCATCCGTGGCCAACTGAACTACTCCTTGCAACTAAAGCTCATGGAGCGAGAACGCTGGATGGCGCTGATTTATTGGTCGAACAGGCGCTTGATCAAATTTCGTTAATGACTGGTGAATCATTTGATTATCAAACTATGCGTAAAGCGCTACTTGCTAAGGCGCTGGAGGTTCTTAACTCCTAGTCCACAGCCATAAATAGTTAACTCTTGATTAAGTCATACTTTTTCGATGTTGATCATGGTGCCGGTGCTTATCTGGCTCTCCCTGATGGATTTTTACAGTCGGATACTTCCGAACGAGATATTGATTTTCCTAGCAGCCCTTGCACTCGAAAGTAGAGCCACACGCGCAGGAGTGCTTATCTCCTTTGGCTCTCTCTTCTTCCTAATCGCGCTAAGGGAGATTATGAGAGTTGAGATCGGTTATGGCGACATTAAATTAATCGCAGTTTTGGGACTCGCCAACAGTTCTATTTTTCAATTCCTCACGATGCTTGAGCTGGCATCATTCCTTGCTGCAATTTCACTGATACTGGGACGAATTCAGAAGAGAAGCTGTAAACGCTCGCTTCCGCTGGCTCCGTACCTTTCGCTCGCTTTTCTTGGCTGCCTCACTCCGTTAATTGCCAGCCTTTAATCAGAAAATCTGCAAGAATATGCTCCTGGATTTAGAAAGTTATAGATATTTGAGGAGCTGATGTGATTCGTTGGTTAACTGCTGGGGAATCTCATGGACCTGCACTCTCCGCAATTCTTGAGGGCATGCCTGCTCATATTCAGATAACAACGCAAATGATCGATGCCGATTTGCGTCGCAGGAGACTGGGACATGGACGAGGCGCTCGGCAAAACTTTGAAGCAGATGTTGTCTCCATTTTGGGCGGAGTACGACACGGCAGCAGCCAAGGTGGTCCTATCTCACTCAACATCGCCAATTCGGAGTGGCCTAAGTGGTCCAAGGTGATGTCATCTGATCCCGTAGATAAAGATGAGCTTGCCCAACTTGCTCGCAACGCCCCGCTGACTCGTCCGCGACCAGGACATGCCGACCTGGCGGGTATGCAGAAGTACGACTTTGAAGATGCAAGGCCAATTCTTGAGCGAGCAAGTGCTCGTGAAACTGCAGCTCGTGTGGCACTAGGTGCTGTAGCGAGAGCTTTCCTGGAGCAGAGTGTTGGAATTCAGATTATGAGTCATGTGCTTTCGATAGGCTCTGTCGAAGTTCCAGCAGATGCATCACTGCCAATGTATAGCGACAAAGAACGAATTGATAACGATCCAGTGCGTTGCGCTGATTCAGAGACAAGCCTCAAGATTGTCGCCGAAATTGACGATGCGCACTCTTCCGGAGACACTCTAGGCGGAGTAGTAGAAGTTCTCGCCTTTGGAGTTCCTGTTGGTTTAGGTTCACATACTCATTGGGATCGACGC
>CAIUHB010000108.1 GCA_903898855.1 uncultured Actinomycetes bacterium
CCCACTCTTTTGTCCCGATGCGGAAAATGAGTCGTAGCCATTGAAGATATTTGGCCGGGTAGATGAAATTTTGCGGCCTTTCGAATACGTATCAAATCCGCCAAAAATGTTGGTTCGAGTGGATGATGTTCTGCCATCGCTGCACCGGGTATCCATTCCACCAAAAATATTTGGCTGGGAGGAGCAGGCGCCGGCTGCATGAACAGGTGAGGCAAAGCCGATCATGCCCAAGAAAATGAGGCCGAATAGGATGGGTTTGACATGTTTCATGGCTTCATTATGAAGGAAAGCCTGAGATCAAGGTCCCCGCTGTGGTTTTAAGCTCCGCTGAGGCTAATTAATGAGCTGATACCGAAGGCTTCTCGTACTCAAGCACGAAACCAAGGATGCTTATCACTAGCGCGCCTACGGCGATCAATGTGAGCCACCAACCGACAAGTAGCCCGAGGCCAGCTGCGCACATGGAGAGTGCAACTGGAAGTGGCCACCATGAATGTGGCGAATAGAAGCCGAGTTCGCCAGCTGAGTCAGCAATTTCGCCAACCATGTTGTCTTCAGGGAGCTGGTTACCAAGACGCTTGGAGGTAAACCAGAGGTAGTAACCGATCATCAGCGCTAAGCCAGAGCTCAGGAGTAGAGCAGTGATGCCTAGGGCCTCTCCGCCAACCTGCCAATAGATCACGGTCATGAGGGCATAGAAGAGTGCTAAACCAATAAAGAGTCTGTATCCAGCTTTCATGCTTAGTGACCTCCCTCAAGATCTGTATGCGCCATATGCGGGTGGTGCAGATCAAATGCTGGGCGCTCGGAACGAATACGCGGCATGGTCAAGAAGTTATGGCGTGGTGGTGGGCACGATGTGGCCCACTCCAAGGAAGCTCCGTAACCCCATGGATCATCAACTGTGACCTTAGGAGAGTTACGAGTAATCCATACGTTAATAAAGAACGGAACCATGGAAAGTGCAAGCAAGCCAGCACCGATGGTGGAGATGGTGTTCAAAGTGGTGAAGCCATCTGTTGCAAGGTAGTCGGCGTAGCGACGTGGCATGCCCTTAATTCCGAGCCAGTGTTGAACCAAGAATGTGAGGTGGAAACCGAAGAAGAGTGTCCAGAAGTGAATCTTTCCAAGGCGCTCATTGAGCATCTTGCCGGTCATCTTTGGCCACCAGAAATAGAAACCACCGAACATCGCGAAGACCACCGTGCCAAAGAGCACGTAGTGGAAGTGTGCGACAACGAAGTAGGAAGCTGAGACTGCGAAATCAAGTGGTGGTGAAGCCAAGATGATTCCGGTTAGTCCACCGAAGAGGAAGGTAATCAAGAAACCGAGGATAAAAAGCATTGGGGTCTCAAATGTGAGAGAGCCTCGCCACATCGTTCCGATCCAGTTAAAGAACTTCACGCCGGTTGGAACACCAATGAGGAAGGTCATAAAGCTAAAGAACGGAAGGAGAACTTGGCCGCTGGCGAACATATGGTGCGCCCATACTGAAACAGAGAGCGCTGCGATACCAATTGTTGCTGCAATCAAACCCTTGTAACCAAAGACTGGTTTGCGACTAAATACTGGAAGGATTTCAGTTGCAATTCCGAAGAATGGAAGCGCAAGGATGTACACCTCAGGGTGTCCAAAGAACCAGAACAAGTGTTGCCAGAGCATTGCGCCACCGTTAGATGGATCAAAGATATGCGACCCAAAGAGGCGATCTGATTCCAAACCAAGGAAGGCAGCTGCAAGTGGTGGGAATGCAAGCAAAACCAAGATAGAAGTTAGAAGTACGTTCCAGGAGAAGATCGACATGCGGAACATGGTCATACCAGGTGCGCGCATTGTGAAAATTGTGGTGATGAAGTTGACGCCACCAAGAATTGTTCCGATACCGCCAATAGCAAGACCGATAACCCAAAGGTCTCCACCAATTCCTGGTGAGTATTGAGAGTTAGCAAGTGGCGCGTAAGCAGTCCAGCCAAATGAGGCAGCTCCACCAGGGCTTAGGAAGCCAGCGAATGCCATGGTGCCACCAAATAGGTAAAGCCAATAAGAAAGCATGTTAAGACGCGGGAAGGCAACGTCTGCTGCGCCAATCTGTAGCGGCATGATGACGTTTGCGAAACCAACAAAGAGTGGTGTGGCAAACATCAGCAACATAATCGTGCCGTGCATGGTGAAGATTTGGTTGTACTGCTCATTCGAGAAAAATTGAAGACCAGGGCGAGTGAGTTCGGCGCGAAGGAAGAGCGCAAGAACGCCACCAATCAAGAACCAGACAAATGAGGTAATCAAATACATGTAACCGATGGTCTTGTGATCGGTTGAGGTAATCCACTTTACAAAGAGACGACCTTTAGAAGGTTGCGCAGCAAATGATGGTGCTGGCGCTGTTGTAGGGCGTGTGGCATATGTCGTCATGGCTAAGCCGCCTTCAAGGAATTGATATATGTGGTGTAGTCAGTTGGGCTAACTACCTTAACTTTGAACAACATCTGTGAGTGGTTGCGGCCGCAGAGGATGTTGCAACGGCCTGGGTAAGTACCAATCTTGTTTGCAGTGAACTGCAAGTGATTGGTTACGTGAGGAAGAGTTTGCATTTGAATCATGAATGCTGGAATCCAGAAACCATGGACTACATCGCTGGAGGTTAAATTGAAACGAACGCTTTCACCCTGTGGCAGGACCAAAGTTGGAATCTTCTCTGGTGTGCCAGTGACCGTTGGATGGGTAGCTGCATCAGCGTAAGTGAACTGCCATGACCATTGGATCGCATTGACGGTGATGTTATGCGCCGCAACTGTTTCTGGCTGCACCTTTGTAATCTTTGATTCATCTTTGGCAGTGAAGTAGAAGAGAACTGCCACGATCAAAAATGGAATTAGTGTGTATGCAATTTCGGAGGGAACGTTGTAACGAGTCTGCTTCGGGAAGGAGGTATCCCCCTTCTTGCGGCGATGGCGAAAGACCGGCCACAAAATCAGAATTGCGGTAAAGACACCGACTACGCCAGCAGCAATCCAGGCACCGCTCCACAAAGAATGCGAGGTCTGATTAACACTTGAGACGTCCTTCGGAAAACCGAAGCTCGATTCATTAGATGAAGAGCAGGAGCTCAGAAGCAGGACTACAGAGGAGGCGATGGCAGCCGAGATGGCAGCTCGCTTGATGGCCTTTAAATGCATAGGCGTAAGAATATCTGTCTCGTTCGCCTCTGAGTTCCGCCAGGGGTAACCTTCCCCGCGTGGCTCTCATCACAGGTTGGTTCGGCTCTGAACACCCCCTCCACGACGGGGCAAAACTCGCCATTCCTACAATTTTTGAACAGAGCTGGCCAGATCCATCTGGCACCTCCATTGATTCGCGGAGCGCTGCAGTACTCCTTCAAGAGGCCCGCGAAACCTTTGCCAGCCACCTAGGAACAAGGCCAGATGAACTTCACTTCCTGGGCGAACCAGCTCTCGGATTTCATCTTGGAATAAGTGGCTTGCTCTCCCCTGGCTCGCGATTGGTGCATAGCGCGGTCGACAAGCAAGAGGTTCACGCCATAGCCACATCGACCAACAATCCAGTTCTCACCGCTCCCGTCGATGAAAATGGATTGATTCAATTTCCCGAATTTTCACCCGAAGATGTGCTCGCCCTCCAGCTCATGAATGGAGAAACTGGAGTGATCAACTCCGCTCCATCAAAAAATGCGAGTTCGCTATTTGTAGATGCCACAGTGAGTGGAACCCGATTGCCACTTCCCGAGAATTGGTCGAGCGCGCTTTGGGACTCCCGCTCTTGGTATGGACCAGCCGGCCTAGGAATTCTTGCAGTACGAAATAGTTCGCTCTGGCGCAATCCCCTGCCACACAACGACAATCGGGTAGTTCCCGGAGGTGCTCCACTCTCGCTCATTGTGGCAAGTGCGCTAGCGATAGATAGTTGGGCAGCCGACCAGAAAAATGTCGCTCAGAAGATCTCAGAGATCAACGCTCGCATTCGCGGTTACATCTCAGAGAAAATTGCTGATGTTGATTTCGCATCTGAGAGCAGCTTTGCTTCCCCGCACTTACTCTCCCTCTCCTTTCTCTATGTCGAGGCGGAAGAGTTGCTGCGCAAACTTCAAGAACGAGGTTTCATCGTTAATTCAGGTTCGGCCTGTATTTCTTCAAATATGGAGCCAAGCCATGTTTTGGCCGCCATGGGACGACTCACCCACGGAAATATTCGAATCACTATTCATCACGAAATTTCGCCGGAAGAGGTAGATGGGCTACTCGCGGCAATTGAGCTATCAGTTAAGGAACTTCGTGGAGCTTGAGACCTTAGATTGTCGAGGTCTGCGCTGCCCACTTCCAATAATTAAGAGCGCGGAATATCTAAAAGACAAGCCGATCGGCTTTACCTTTATTCTGTTGAGCGATGACCCTGCTACCGCGCCAGATTTAATTGCTTGGTCTCGAATGAGTGGAAATCTCGCCACCCAATTGGGAGCCGATACATTTCAGATTAAAAAGAGCTAGCCAATAAGTCGAGGATTGAGTACGGCTGAAACCTCAGCCGCTGCCGCGTTGCCGTAACACTCTTCAAATCGCTTAAGGAATTCATCCTTACTGAATCGATATTCCTGAGTGCCCTTTGTCTCAATGCAGAAAGTTGCAAGCATGGATCCGATTTGGGCGCTGCGCTCATGTCCAAAGCCCCACGAAAGTCCAGCGAGGAATCCTGCTCTAAATGCATCGCCCACACCGGTGGGGTCAACTTTGGCTTGCTCTTTCGGAACCGGAACCAGGATTGTCTCCTTGCCATGTTCTTCAATTTTCGCACCTTGCGACCCCAGGGTGATGATTCGAACCTTCACTTTGCTAAAGAGTTCTTCATCGCTCCAACCGGTCTTTTGAAGAGCTAACGCAAGTTCGTATTCATTGAGAAATAGATAATCGGCAGAATCAATGAGAAGTCGAATTTCATCTCCGCTCATTCGAGCCATCTGTTGCGATGGATCGGCGGCAAATGGAATGCCCATAGTGCGCGCGGTATGCGAATGGCGAAGCATCGCCTCTGGATCATCAGGAGAGATGATGATCAAATCAAAGTTGCCAGTTTTGGCCATGATTGGAGCGAGCTCTATTTCACGAGCTTCACTCATTGCTCCAGGAAAAAACGAAGCAATCTGATTGAGATCAGTATCAGTGGTAACTGTGAAGGTGGCAGTGAAATGTTCGGTGGATATTTTCACGTGTTCAGTATCTACGCCGTGTCGAATTAACCAAGCGTCGTAATCAGCCCAGTCCTTGCCGACCGCTGCAACTAAAATGGGGTTGAGCCCTATTGCTCCCATGCCGAATGCGATATTTGCACCGATGCCACCTCGATGGATATCTAAACCATCGACCAAAAAGCTGAGCGAAACCTTATCGAGTGAACCCTCAACAAAGGAGTCCGTAAATTTGCCAGGGAAGGTCATTAAATGGTCGCGACCTACCGACCCAGCAACAGCTACTCTCATGGAGGCTATTAAATAGGAAGAGTTGCGAGATTAGTTAAAGGAATCGCCACAAGCACAAGAACCTTGTGCATTGGGGTTATCGATGGTGAAGCCTTGCTTCTCAATAGTGTCTACAAAATCAATGGAAGCGCCCATGAGGTACGGGGTGCTCATCTTGTCAGTAACAACTTTGACTGAACCGAATTCGGTAACGGTATCGCCATCAAGTGCGCGATCATCGAAATAAAGCTGATAGCGAAGTCCAGAGCAGCCACCAGGCTGAACTGCAACGCGAAGACTTAGATCATCGCGACCTTCTTGTGCGAGCAGTGAGGCAACTTTTGTAGCAGCGACCTCGGTAAGGAGGATGCCTGTAGCAGCAGAAGTTTGGATGGAAATATCTTGTGTGGTCTCAGTACTCATATCTAAAGATTACTCCATAAGATGTAGCCATGTCGCTTCAAAACTTGCTCATTCTCGGCCAGGGCCGGGATCTCGCCAGCGAGCGAGGCGTCTCCTGCACCGGCGATATGCCTGCAGCTAGTGACCCGGCTCTCGTTGAACGCGCCCAAGTAGCGCGGGCAGCTCTCGGCTCCCGGGCAATGATTTTGGGGCACCATTACCAACGCGACGAGGTAATCGCATTTGCCGATATCACTGGCGATTCATTTAAGTTAGCCCAAGCCGCAGCTGATAATCCAAGTGCGGAATTCATCTTCTTCTGCGGCGTTCACTTCATGGCCGAAAGCGCTGACATCCTCACTACTGCTGATCAAAAAGTTTGCTTACCTGATCTTGCCGCTGGTTGTTCCATGGCTGATATGGCAACTGCAACTCAAGTAAATGATTGCTGGCAGGCACTGACCAAACTCGGCATCGCAGAACGTACAATTCCTATTACATATATGAATTCCAGCGCAGCGATAAAGGCCTTCACCGGCAAAAATGGCGGCGCAGTCTGCACCAGCTCCAATGCTCCACGCGCTCTTCGCTGGGCCTTTGAGAAAGGCGAGAAAGTTCTCTTCTTGCCTGATCAACATTTGGGTCGCAACACGGCGGTCAAGGATCTTGGATTCGAACTTTCTGATTGCGTTATCTGGAACCCTTGGAAACCCAATGGTGGTTTATCAGATCAAGAATTACTCGATGCAAAGATGATTTTATGGCGTGGTCATTGCTCAGTTCATGGTCGATTCTCTCGCCAAAATATCGAAGATATGCGCGCCAAAGTCGAGGGAATCAATATCCTGGTGCATCCAGAGTGCCAACACGAAGTAGTCCAAAATTCTGATTTCGTTGGCAGCACGGAGTACATAATTAAAACAATTGAAGCTTCGGCGCCTGGCTCAAAATGGGCTATCGGCACCGAACTCAATTTGGTGCAGCGCCTTGCCAATACTTATGCCGATCGAGAGATTCACTTCCTCGATAAAACTGTCTGCTACTGCTCGACCATGAATCGAATTGATTTGCCCCACCTGGTCTTTGCCATGGAGTCTTTGGTCAACGGCCGCTTAATTAACCAGATAAAGGTCGACACAGAGGTCGCTTTTCACGCAAAAGTTGCTTTAGAGAGAATGCTGGCTCTACCGTAACGGCATGAGCACAAACGAAGAGTCAACCAGCAAAAAGGGCAAGCCAACTCCAAAGCGTAAAGAGGCGGAAGCCAAGCGCACTTCTAATTCACTTGCACCAGCCACAACTCGCGCTGCTAAAAACCAAGATCGCGCGGCGATGCGGGAAAAGCGTTTAGCTGCTCGCGCGGCTTACATGCGCGGAGAAGAGAGTGCACTTCCACTTCGCGATAAGGGACCAGTTCGTCGATTTGTTCGCGACTACGTAGATTCCCGTCGCAGCCTCGGGGAGTACTTCCTGCCACTCATTATGGTTGTTCTAGTTCTCACAGTAATTCCTAACAAGGGAGTACAACTCCTTGCAATTCTCTTTATGTATGCAGCGATGTTGTATTCAATCCTCTCTGGCGTTGTATTCACCAGAAAGATTAAAAAATTAGTTAACGAGAAATTCCCTGGCGAATCAACCAAGGGCTTGGGAATGTATGGCTGGTTGCGTTCAACCCAAATGCGCAAAATGCGTGCACCTGCCCCCACCGTTTCACGCGAGGGCAAGAAATCTAAATAACGCTTTTAGGCACGTGGATTAGGGCTCTGTGTTAACTTCGGATCAAATTCCGGAAGTGAACCCAGGGCCTTATCTATTTTCTTCATCACATCAGCAGTGAGCTTGATGCCAGAAGCTTTTACATTCTCTTTAACCTGGGCCGGTTTCGTTGCTCCCATGATGACTGATGAGACATTTGGATTTGAGAGCGCCCACGAGAGTGCCAACTGGGACATCGAAATACCTAAGTCGGCCGCAATCGGAACTAACTCCTGAACTGCAGTAAGAACTTCATCACGCATCCAGCGCGAGATCATTCCAGCGCCGCTCTTCTTATCTGTGGCGCGCGAACCAGCTGGTGGCTTCTTTCCTGGCAGGTACTTGCCAGTTAAGACTCCTTGCGCCATTGGCGACCAGACAATCTGACCAATCCCCTCTTTGACGCTAAGCGGCACAACTTCCTTCTCGATAACTCGCCAGAGCATTGAATATTGGGGTTGGCTAGAGATGAAGCGAGTCCAACCATTCTTCTTTTGAATTTCCAACGCCGCAGAAATCTGAGCCGCGTTCCACTCAGAAAATCCAATATAAAGAACCTTGCCGGAGCGCACTAAATCTTCAAAGGCGGAGAGTGTCTCTTCTAGTGGGGTTTCATAATCAAAGCGGTGCGCCTGATAGAGGTCTATGTGATCGACGCCCAATCGCTTGAGTGAGGCGTTCGCCGATTCCATAATGTGCTTACGGGAAAGTCCGCGATCATTCTTGCCTGTTCCAGTTGGCCAGTAGACCTTTGTGAAAAGTTCATAGCTCTCGCGACGCACGCCCTTTAAGGCTTTACCCAGCACAACCTCAGCTCTCGTCGCAGCATAGACATCTGCGGTATCAAATGTGGTGATGCCAGAATCTAAGGCCGCTCTGACGCATTTAATAGCGGCTTCTTGTTCTACTTGCGAGCCATGTGTAATCCAATTTCCATAGGAAATTTCTGAGACATACATTCCTGAACTGCCAAGGCGACGATATTCCATGGAAAGAGCGTACTCTTATGGGCATGAAAAGATTCCTAGCTCTTGGCGGTATTGCAGTTGCGGTCTTCTCTCTTTCAGCCCTGCCCGTAACCAGTGCGCGCGCTGACACCCAATCACCAGCACCAACTGCTAGCAGTTCCACCAATCAACCACTTCAACAGCCGGGCGAAGATGGAAACAACGGCGAGGGTCATGAGCGTGGAATTCGTATTGATCGCGATTTCGGGCGAAGTGAGCCAATTCAATTTATCGTCCTTGGCGCTGCTTTGACTGCGGCGCTAGTCATCGCCTACGGAATCGGCCGCCGCCACCGCACATCAAATTCCGCTACCCCCCAGTAATTGACTCAGGGTGTGCTAATTTTCAACCGCTAGAAGTTCGCGCTTCTGGCAGCACTACGTTTAGCGAAGTCCGGTGAGAACCCGGCGCTGTCCCGCAACTGTGATGATTGAAAAATCTAAGCCAGGTCGCCTAACTAGCGTTGATGTATCCAACCTCGGAGGAAGGTTGGGCTTCTAAAGATTTTTTAGAACCCGCTTCCTCCCTCGAGACTCGAGGGAGTTTTTTTATGTCAAGAAAGTTATTCGCGCTGTGGGCCACGTCCGCCATAGTTATTGGATTTATGTCACCCGCCAGCGCTGCAACACCATCCAAAATTATCTCGCTATCACCAAGTGCAACCGAAGATCTCTTTGCTATTGGCGCAGGTAAGCAGGTGCTGGCTGTCGATGATTTATCTAACTTTCCAAGTACAGCGCCAATTTCGAAGCTCTCTGCCTTCTCGCCAAATGTTGAAGCCATTGCCGCATATCACCCAGATCTGGTCATCCTTAATTCAACTGCGACCAAAGCGAGTGATGTTCGCAAACAGCTCAATTCACTCGGCATAAAGGTCTTCTGGGAGATTTCGCCGAATAGCATCGATGAGGCATATGCCGAGATATCTGCGCTTGGCACTGTCACCGGCCGATCTAGTGCAGCGGCGGTACTAGTCGCAAATATGAAGCGAGAGATAGCCGGTGCCATTGCTAAATATCATCGCAGCAAATCTGTGACCTTCTTTCACGAGCTTGATAACACCTTGTACTCAGCAACTTCAGATACCTTCATCGGCAAGGTTTACAAGAGTTTTGGTTTAACAAATATTGCAGATGCGGCTGCTACCGCAGATTCATATGGCTATCCGCAACTGACTCCTGAATTTCTCATCAAATCAAATCCGCGAGTAATTTTTCTCGCCGATGGCGAATATGGCGAGAGTTTGGCAACTCTCACTAAGCGAGTGGGATGGAAGAACATCACGGCCATTCGCAAAGCTCAAGTCATTTCATTACCTACTGATATCCCTTCTCGCTGGGGTCCGCGATTGGTTGATTTCTACCAATTTGTTGGTACTGCGCTAGCAAAGGTTTCGTAGTTCATGTCCATTGAGCGCAAGGTGAGTTCTGGTTGGAGTTGGAAGATCACTGCCGCTTTTGCCTGCTCACTTGTCGGCATCGCGCTCCTTGCAATTAGCTTTGGACCAATATCGCTGCCTTTTAGCTCAATAGTAAAAACCTTGCTTCACCTGCCAGGCTCGCTCTCTGGATCAGATCGAACCTTGTTGCTAGATATTCGACTACCTCGAGTTTTGCTGGCAATACTTGTAGGCGGAGCGCTAGCAACAAGTGGCGCGGTTTATCAAAGTGTCTTTCGCAATCCACTTGCCGATCCATATCTCCTCGGCGCTGCTGCTGGTGCGGGGCTGGGCGCAACACTCGCCTTCACTGCAATGCACGGCCGGGCTTATGGATTTCTACCGCTCTTCGCATTTGTTGGTGGAGTGCTTGCCGTGCTGACCAGCTTCTTTATTTCTGGAAAATTCTTTGCCGATCCAAATACTTTGCTGCTCTCTGGAATTGCAGTGGGCTCCTTTGCTACG
>CAIUHB010000109.1 GCA_903898855.1 uncultured Actinomycetes bacterium
CTTCCGGAATCAGTCGAAATTGCCGATGGCGTCACAGTTCGACATTTAGAGACCAAGACTTTGCAGCCACTTTCTAAAGAAGAACTTCCTTCTCAAATTAGCGCGCTCACTTCATCTTTTATGCACTTCGCAGAGAGCAAACCGGCTGATTACTACGAGATCTTGCATTCTCATTATTGGATTAGCGGCCAGCTCGGGTGGATGATCTCTGAGCGCACTGGACTCCCATTAGTTCACACCATGCACACCATGGCAAAGGTGAAGAACTTAGCTCTTGCTGAGGGCGATAAACCAGAACCATTAACTCGTGCAATTGGTGAAGAGCAAGTTGTCGAAGCAGCGCGTGCGCTAATTGCTAATACTGATGCCGAAGCGGCATCGCTGGTCTCGCTCTACAACGCTTGCCCTGATCGAGTACATGTGGTGACTCCTGGCGTTGACCTTCAACGTTTTACTCCAGGAGCCGGAAAGAGCGAAGCACGTAAAGAGCTAAATATTGCGCCAGATGCACTGATGCTGACCTTTGTTGGTCGGATCCAGCCACATAAGGGACCAGAAGTTTTGATTCGCGCAGTTGCTGAAGCACTAATTCACTCGCCATTCTTACGCGCAAAGTTAGCGCTAGTAATTATGGGCGGGGCTTCTGGAAGTGGTCAGAATGAACCAGAGCGCTTAAAGGCCTTAGCTAAATTCCTCGGCGTCGATGATGTTGTTCACTTTAAAGAACCAGTCTCACGAGATTTACTTCCGCTCTGGTATCGCGCATCTGATTTGGTCTGCGTTCCAAGTTACAGCGAATCATTTGGCTTAGTGGCACTTGAAGCTCAAGCATGCGGAACACCAGTTGTAGCTAGCGCGGTGGGCGGACTTCGCACCGCTGTTGCCGATGGAATCAGTGGCTCGCTCGTTGATGGTCATGATCCCAAAGCTTGGTCGGCTGTTCTGACTCGTTTACTTGCCGAACCACAACGTCGCTTGTTGCTCTCAGTTGGTGCCATCGATCATGCCTCGCACTTCGGTTGGGAGGCCACCGCTCGTCGCACTTTAGACGTCTATGACCAGGTGCTCTCCGAACCTAATCCACAATCTCTTCGCGTCATCAAGTAAATGGCTATCGATCCAGTTGCGGTTATTGAGGACTTTTTAGAGTCCCACGATATTGATTTCGAACGTCAAGGCGAAAAAACATTTTTGTTAACCCTGCCCGGTGAGAAGAAGCTTGCAACTCACGTGGCACTAGTTCTAGGTGCATACTCTCTGAGTATCAACGCCTTTGTTATTCGAAAGCCCGATGAAAATACGGCCCAGGTACATGAATGGTTATTGCAGAAAAATGCGGCAATGTATTCCGTGGCCTTTGCCATCAATGAGCTTGGAGATATCTATTTAGTAGGGCGTTTGCCGTTGGCGAGCGTTACTGAACAAGAGATTGATCGCGTACTTGGCGCAGTACTTCAATACTCTGACTCTTCCTTTAATCCACTTCTTGAACTGGGATTCGCATCCGCCATTCGACGTGAATGGGCTTGGCGAGTAAGTCGCGGTGAATCATTAGCCAATCTTCAAGCCTTTGAACATTTAATAAGTTAACGATTTTCTCGTATTATTGGGGCATGACAACAAAACTAATCTTGCTTCGCCACGGTGAGAGCGAATGGAATGCCCTCAATCTCTTTACTGGTTGGGTTGATGTCCGCCTTTCGACTAAAGGTGAAGCCGAGGCAAAGCGCGGAGGCGAACTCCTTAAGGAGCGCGGCCTACTTCCAGATGTTGTCCACACTTCACTTCTTCGTCGCGCAATCCACACCTCCCAACTCGCTTTAGATGTTGCCGACCGCCATTGGATTCCAGTGCGCAGATCGTGGCGCCTGAATGAACGTCACTATGGTGCGCTCCAAGGTAAGGATAAGAAAGAGACGCTCGCTGCCTATGGCGAGGAGCAATTCCAATTGTGGCGCCGCTCCTTTGATGTGCCACCACCACCTATTGAAAATGATGATAAGTATTCTCAGTTTGGCGATCCTCGCTATGCAGATCTCGGAAGTGATCTACCGAAAACTGAGTGCCTTAAAGATGTCATCATTCGCATGATTCCCTATTGGGAGAGCGAGATTGTGGGCGATCTAAAATCAGGCAAAGTTGTTTTAGTAACTGCGCACGGCAATTCCTTGCGCGCTCTGGTTAAGCATCTAGATGGAATCTCCGATTCCGATATTGCTGGTCTCAATATTCCGACTGGAATCCCATTGCTCTACGAGCTCAATGCAGATTTCACACCAGTGAAAAAGGGTGGCGAGTATTTAGATCCAGCTGCAGCTGCGGAAGCAATTACCGCAGTTGCTAATCAGGGAAAGAAGTAGCGCGAGCTATTCGACTTTGGTGTATTCGCCGGTCACAAGGAAGTAGACGCGACGGGCGATAGAAACTGCGTGGTCTGCGCAGCGTTCGTAATAACGACCAAGCAACGTCATATCGATTGCTGCCTCAACGCCATGTTGCCAATTATCATCGAGCAAAATTGAGATGAGTTTGCGATGGAGACGATCCATCTCATCATCATCGGTCTCAATTTCAAGTGCGCGAACGGTGTCGCGGTGTTCCATTACTGCAGATAACTTGTCGATGATGGCAACTGCAGTGCGATCCATATCTTCAATAGTTGAAGTGAGTTCGGCTGGAACAGCGCAATTTGGGTAGCGCATACGTGCTTGCTTTGCGATGTGATGCGCCAAGTCGCCCATACGCTCGAGGTCAGCGCTCATACGAAGTGAAGTAACAAGA
>CAIUHB010000110.1 GCA_903898855.1 uncultured Actinomycetes bacterium
GAGTATGTGAAATTACTTCGCTTTGGGAGATGATTGGGCGTGGCCCATTTTCACTACGCGCTCGTGCTTCTCTTTGTCGCGATCTGCGCGGTGGGCGTAAACATTGGCTTTCGGCTGCGGATAACGCACCTCTGGCGGGTCTTTTTAGCGACCGATGCGGCAATTCTTTTGATCTACACCGCTTGGGATATCTGGGCCATTGAAAACCACAATTGGCGCTTTGATTCCGCACAGATTCTTGGGCTGCGTATCTTTGCAGGATTGCCGATTGAAGAAATTCTCTTCTTTATTGTCGTGCCATTGATGACGGTCCTTACCTATCTTGCGTTGTCGAAGCTCACTAAAAAGTATGGCAAGGCGGAGCGATGATTTACTCCGACATCGCGATGGACGCAGTTTTGCTTGCCGTACTCGCAGATTTATTTGTGTTGCGAACTCAGATGATTACCCGAGGAATATTCTGGCTGACCTACGGCCTGATACTCCCCTTCCAGTTACTCACCAATTGGTGGCTAACCTCAAAGAACATCGTGATGTATTCTGCTACTGAAATAATTGGCCGCCGACTAGCAGGTGCTCCAATTGAAGACCTGCTCTTCGGCTTCTCCATGATCCTTGCAACGCTATCGCTGTGGGAGTTCTTCTTGGCGCTTAATCGACGTTCGTCCAAAAAGTAAGTGCCCAAAGAAACCAATAACTAACGCAAAGAGAATTCCAATATTGGAATAGGCCCAAGCGCCAGATTTTCCGCCAATTGCACCGAGGAAATATCCCTGCCAGGTTAGCCATGAAGCCATTTGGTTGGTCACGAAACCAAAGCCAACGACTGTGCCAACAACCATGATTGCAACCGAAGTCAGGTTCCATGATCCGTATCGACCGGTTGAATCGAAGAGATCAGATTCGTTGTAGTCACTCTTACGCATAATCACATCGGCAACGAAGATGGCAGACCAGACTGCGACCGGAACGCCGAGGGTGACAAGGAAACCCTGAAGTGGAATAAAGAAGTTCTTTGCAATCCAGACAAAATAGATGGTGCCTAGCGTCATGATTAGGCCATCAAGAGATGCTGCTTGATAGCGCTTTACTGGCAGGCCGATAGATACAAGAGTGATGCCAGATGAGTAGAGGTCAAGGATTGCGCCACCGATTAGGCCCAGCACCGCAACGATTGCGAATGGGATGAGATACCAAGTCGGCAGGATCGTTGTGAGTGCTCCGACCGGGTCATTGGCGATGCCATCACTGAGGGATTTACTGCTGCCGGCCAGAAGCGCACCGAAAATCACCATCAAAATTGGGACGATGGACGAGCCAAAGACGGTCCAACCCACAACGCCTTTCGACGAGGAATGGCGCGGTAGATAGCGCGAATAGTCCGCAGCGCTATTGACCCAACCGAGGCCGATTCCGGTAACGCCAAAAATAAGTGCGCCGATGAAAGCTTGTAGTGATCCTGAATGAATGGAATGCACATGTGACCATTGAATTTTGTTGAATGTCAGCGCCATGTATCCGACGGTCAGAACGATGGTGGCAATCGTTAGCCAACGTTGAATCTTCATGATGATGTGGAATCCCAAAACACCACCAAAGATGGTGAGGCCAGCCGCGATAAGAAAACCGATGATGCGAGCAAGATTATGGTCGATATGACCGAGGCGAGTAAAGATGGTTTCGGTGGCCAGCGTTGCGAGCGAGATAAGCACCGTCTCCCAACCCACAAAGACCAGATACGAAAGCACGCCAGGAATGACGTTTCCTTTCACGCCAAATGCCGCGCGCGATAGGGTCATGGTTGGTGCGTTAGATCGTTTGCCGGCGAGTGAAGAGACACCGACCAAAATAAAAGAGGCGATAACGCCGATAATGGCGGCCCAGGTTGCCTGCCAGAAAGAGATTCCAAAACCTAAAAAGAAGGATCCATACGATAAAGCCAAGAGCGAGACGTTTCCTGCCGCCCACGGCCAGAAGAGGGACCGTGGGCTTCCAGAGCGTTGGTGTTCTTCAATAATGTTTATGCCATTTAATTCCAGGCGCGTGGTCGGTGTCATGGCGGCAATAGTATTGCCTGATGTCATCGCTCGCGCAGTTAACGAACGCTCGTCGTGCTGTAATGACTTCGTTCATAATTTTGGGCTATCCCATGGGCACATGGATTGCTCGTATTCCTGATCTCAAACGCGCCATTCATCTCACCGATGGCCAACTCGGCACATCGCTCTTTTTTGTTGCTATCGGCGTTGTGGGGACGTTGCGACCAGCAGGCTGGTTATGCGCAAAGCTGGGCAGCAGTCGCCTACTAAAGTCCACAACTATTGCGATGTTGATTTCAATACCGCTGATTGCGCTACCAAGGACCGAGCACCAACTATGGTTGGCGTTCTTTATCTATGGTGTGACACAAGCAACGATGGATGTTGCGATGAATACGCACGCATCCACATTAGAACAACGAGTCGATGGTCGAATCATGAGCACCATGCACGCGATGTTTTCTGTGGGAATGCTTGGTGGGGCGGCCATGGGTGGACTTTCCGCACAGCTCAAGGCGCCGCTCTTGGGCACGTTGGTTGTAACAGCTTTGATAGCGCTCATCGTTTCGTTTTATGCCCGCTCTAGGTTTTTACCAGCTGACCTCGACATCCATGTGGTGGAACACCACAAACGTCAGAAGTTCCCCAAATTGCTGATAGCAATGGGAATCCTGGGCATGGCGGGATCAATCTGTGAGGGTGCGTCGGCTGATTGGGGCACGGTTCTCGCCCGAGATGCCTTCCACGCTTCGCCCTTTATTGCGACGCTTCCCTACATCATCTTCTCGATTGCCATGATCATTGGTCGCCTGACCGGAGACAAGTTAGCGGAGCGATTTGGTGCAGCTAACTTAATAACCTTCAGCGGATTGATTGCAGCATTTGGTTTAACCGGTGGGCTCCTGATCGGTCATATTTACGGCGCTATCCTCGGATGGCTCTGTATCGGAGCGGGAGTGTCAACCGTAATTCCACTGTTGTTTAGTGCAGCGGGAACGCTTGCTCACAATAAATATGCTGGAGCAATATCGCCATCAGGTGCGATTGCGCTGGTCTCTGGCGTCTCGTACTTTGGTTTTGTTATTGGTGCTCCGATTATCGGGCACGTCGCCGACGCGGTTTCGTTGCGCTGGGCGATGTTGATTCCAGCAGGCCTGGCGCTATTGCTGAGTATCGGCGCGCGCCAGGTTCTGTCGGAGTAAATACTTACTTCTTTTTTACAGCCTTCTTGGTTGTTGTCTTCTTGGTCGTCATTGTTCCTGTTGAAGCGCCTTCGCTCTTCTGAGTGCCTGAAGACTCTGACATTTCGTGTGTTGCAGTACCTTCGCCACCAGCGGACTTAGCTGAGGTTCCGATGGTCTTCTTTGTCTTGGTGGTGGTTGAAGCGAATGCGGTGCTTGAACCAGCAATAAGGAGCGCAGCTACAGCGGCTGCAGAAATAATCTTCTTCATGAGTGGTGCCTTTCGATTATGAGGCAGATTGCTGCCGAGCCTCTATTTTAGCCCAGCAAAGCTGAGAGCTCGCGGTGAAAAGCTAGAATTCATCATGCGAATTCGCTCTGCGACACCGACCGATACCGATGTAATTCTCGAGCTGATCTTGGAGCTCGCGATTTATGAAAAAGCACGACAGGAAGTCGTTGCAACAAAGGAGCTAATAGCCGAGAGCTTCTTCAGCTCGACGCCAACAGCCTTCTGCGAAATAGTTGAAGACGATGATGGTGATGCCGCCGGGTTTGCAGTTTGGTTTCTTAACTATTCGACCTGGCAAGGAAAGCCTGGTCTTTATTTGGAAGATTTGTTTATCCGACCCGAGCATCGCAAAAAGGGTCACGGCAAGGCGCTATTGAAGCATCTTGCCAAGAAGTGCATCGATAACGACTATGGCAGGTTCCAATGGTGGGTACTAGATTGGAATAAACCGTCAATAGATTTCTACGAAAGTCTGGGCGCGGTTGCCATGGATGAGTGGACCGTAATGCGCGTCAGTGGTGACGCGCTCAAACGGTTAGCGGAGTAGCTTTACTTAATCGCCCAACGGACGTTGACGGTGACGGTCACATCTTGTTGTCCAAGGTCTACGGTGGTTGCGCCGGAATCAGCCTTCGCCATCGCCATAACAACAGGGGTAGGGAAAGAAGCGTTAGATTCTTCAAGGTATGTCACAGAACTCAGTGTCACACCAAGAAGCTTGGCATAAGAAAGCGCCTTGGCTCGTGCGTTCTTCACCGCATTTGATCGGGCGGATTCAGTGGAAGAACTGGGATTCAAGATAAATGGCGAGACTGCATCCACTGTCATGTTGTTACCGCCGGCGGCAACCACTGCATCAACTACGGCGCCCGCGGTTGATGCCTTGGTCACAATTGCTTCAAACGATTGCGTTGCCTTATAACCAACCAGCACGCTGCCGGTATCGGTGTAGTTGTACTGCGGATAGTTATTCAATGCGCGGGTCGAGAGATTGGCGGTGGCAATTCCCTGCGCTAAGAAAGCGGCGCGAACTCTTGCGGACACAGGGATTAATTGGCTCTGCGCCGATGTTGATGATGAAGCAAGAATCGATGTTGTTACATCGATGCGGACTGCATCTGGAGTGACGTGAACTGTGCCAGTCCCCGCAACGGTCACATAGCGGTCAGCGGCTTGCGCCACACCTGTAGAAAGAACTAAACCAAGAACTGCCAATGAGATGACTACACGTGTGCGTTTCATGAGTGCATGGTAGCTCGTGAGGCTGGATTTCTACTGAGAGGTTTCGAAGTACGCTGAGTAAACTACCCATATGCCACGTATCGCTCAGACCAAAAACGGTCATCCACCCAAGGATTGTGTCCGATGTGGTCGTCCTTTTGAGTGGCGCAAAAAGTGGGAGCGCGATTGGGAGAACGTGAAGTTCTGTAGTGATCGTTGTCGCGATGGGAAGTAAATCCAACGAATCCCGGATTCTCTTCGTTCCGTTTGACCATCTTCACCGCACGTACGGGGTACTGCAGCATGCCGCCAAAACGGATGTGATCCTCTTTGTTGAGAGCCAAAGGATGGTCGACCCTGCAAAGTTCCACCCCACGCGACTGCATTTCCTAGTATCCAGCGCACGGCATTTGGCCGAAGAACTGCGCGCCGAGGGATTCACTGTCGACTACGCCAAGGCCGCCACAACATTGGACGGAATCGCCGCAGCCAAGAAGCGGCATGGGATTCAAACAGTCGTGGCCGCTCACCAGTCTTCTTTTCGACTGCAGGCCGCGCTGGAATCAATCGGCGTGCAATGTGTGGAGAACAATTTCTTTTTGACTCCTCGCCCATTATTTAATTCGTGGGCCGAATCCCAGAAGAGTCATTTGATGGAGAATTTCTATCGCAAGCAACGCGTGCGGCTCGGCATATTGATGGTGGGTTCAGAACCGGTGGGTGGTCAGTGGAACTTTGACGCCGAAAATCGTGATCCGTTGCCTAAGGACCACGCTCCTGCAAAATACCTCGAGCACTCGACTGACGCGATTGACGCCGAGGTCGCGGCTGAGCTCGGGATTGAGCCTCCGACCGAATGGGCAACCGACCGAGCCGGCGCACTGAAGGTTCTCAAACACTTTCTCGCAAACCACTTTGAAACATTTGGACGTTTTGAGGATGCGATGAATAGCACTGATTGGGCGGTGCATCACTCGCTTCTCTCGCCTTATCTCAACAATGGCTTGTTGCATGCCAGCGAGGTCATAACTGCGGCGCTTAAGAAGTTCGACACTGGTGCGATTCCGATTGCTTCCTGTGAAGCTTTTATCCGCCAAATTATTGGATGGCGTGAATACATCAACGGAATGTATTGGTATTTGGGTGAGAGCTATAAGGAAGAGAATCAGCTCCAAGCCACTCGTCCATTGCTCCCACTATTCTCAGATTCGTCTAAGACAGAGATGAATTGTGTTCGCTCGATTGTGAGCGATGTGGAGAAGCGATCATGGGTGCACCACATCCCCCGCCTTATGGTGCTTAGCAATCTTGCTTTAATTTCGAGCGTAAACCCCCAGGCCTATCTGGAATGGATGCGCAATCAATTTATTGATGCAAGCGATTGGGTCATGGTTCCCAACGTGATTGGTATGGGTGTTCATGCTGATGGTGGACGCATGATGACTAAGCCATACGCGGCCGGTGGTGCATACATCTCACGCATGAGCGACTACTGCAAAGGCTGTGCGTTCGATCCTAAGAAACGCACCGGCGATAATGCCTGCCCCTTCACTACCTTGTACTGGGATTTCTTAGCAGAGCATCACGAAGAATTCGCGGGCAACCATCGGATGGCCCAGCAATTGGCCGGCCTCAAGCGATTAACTGATCTCCCGCAAACACGTGAACGCGCTAAAGAAGTTCTTGATGGTTTAAGTGCTGGCACTATTTAACCCACCCACAGAGCTACAGATATCAGAGTACGATGAAAATATGACCGAGCGACAAAAGTTCACCGTTCTCAGAGATTACGGCGCATTTGAATTACGTAATTATGAGGCGTGCGTGATTGCAGAAGTTCAGGTTAGTTCGGACTATGCCAGTGCGACATCTAACGCCTTCCAGCCGCTCTTTCGTTATATTTCCAAAGGAAATGAGCGAGCTCAAGGTATTTCGATGACCGCTCCCGTTATTTCTGAAAGCCTCACGGGGGTTAATTCGAATCAATGGAAGGTCGCTTTTGTTATGCCCGCTGGATCCACCATCGGAGATATGCCTAACCCCAATGACACGAGAGTTGAGCTGCGTCCAGTGAGCGAAGAAAAGTGCGTTGCGCTCTCGTTTCGAGGTCGTGCCACGCTGAACACGTGCGGGAAAAAAATTGCCGAGCTACGAGCCGCAGCAGCGAATGTTGAAATATCCCTTTCTTCTGAAACTCGAATTTGCCGGTTTGACCCGCCATTCAAGCCAGGTTTCATGCACTATAACGAGATAGTTATTCCGGTCGCCTAACGGATTCGTCCAAATCGAAGTTTGATGGGAATATGGAGTATGACCAAACGTGAATGGCGATTTCTGAAAGTCTTCACCAACGTCTCGGTGCTCATCTTCATCATGCTGACGGTCGCTTCACAGCTCTACGTCCTGGCAACCGATGGAGTGGTCAAAACTCCCCAAGGACTGACCTTTGTGCAGACAGGGTCCTTCAAAACTCATTATGAAGCGTGGGGGAAGCAGAGCTCGACCCAAATAGTTCTCATTCACGGCGCATTCGAATCTACCTACTATTTCGAACCATTGGCTCACATTCTCAGCCAGAAATATCACGTTGAGGCGTATGACATCAAAGGGTTTGGTTATACCGAGCGAGTAGCTCCATATTCCGTCGCGGCCGATTCGCAACAACTCTTCGATTTTCTAAACGCACGAAAAATAAAACACCCTATTTTGGTGGGCCATTCATTGGGCGCTGGGGTGGTGGCACAATTTCTGCTTGATTACCCCAGGACTGCCGCTGGTTATGTATTCCTTGACGGCGATGGTTTATCCACCCCTCGAGCAGGTTCTAACCTATTCGCCCATCTACCCGACCCTTACATCACCGCTGCCTATCGATTTGTCACCAGCACAGATGTGATTGTTCCGAGTATTTTTAAATTTACGTGTGGCCCCACATGCCCAGCGCTCACACAAGACCAGCTTGCCAATATCAAGGCGCCATTCCTGCTGCCTGATTCCGAAAAGGCGCTCTTCCAACTTGCTGGTTCTCCTATTGCCGGAGTTTCACTACCCGATTTACTTAAACTGAAGAAGAGCACGATTCCCCGTACAGTGATCTTTGGCGCAGACGATCAAGAATTTGCTCCTGAAACACCGCAGCAAATCGCCGACTACATCGGCGCTCCTGCGCCCACATTAATTCCCGGCGCCGGGCACATCTCGATGTGGGCCCAACCACAACTAGTTGGGCAAGCGTTGCTGAGGTTTATTAAAGGCGCTTGAGCATCTCAGCAGAAAGTGCCCGTTCCTCAAGCTTCGACGAAGTCGAAAGGTCCGCGGCAACGGTCCGCTGATCGACTTCACTTCTATTCTGGCTGAGCTTGTATTTGGCTTCAACTTTGGTAACGGTCATGGTTATCGCAACGATGCCACCGAGTTGCGCTTCAAAATATTCAGAATCTGATTCAGATGCGGACCATGGCTTCGCGCGGCCCTGTTCATGAAAGTCTGTTAAGCCCGAGACTATTTGGCGCAGTAATTCTCGATCTTCTGAGACTTGCAGCGTGCCCGATAAATGAACCATCTGATAGTTCCATGTGGGAACGACTTTGTGATCGGTTAATTTCTTCTCATAATTTGAAGGAGAAACGTACGCCTGTGGGCCTTGAACGATTGCCAACCCCACTTGGCCATTCTTAATGGACTTCCATTGCTCATTGCCTTTGGAAATATGCGTGACCAAAGTTCCGTACGAGCCTTCACGGAGTTCTCTGGTATCCCAAACTGCTGGCAACAGAGTGGCCATTGGGTCGCCGTTTTCACCAACAGTCACAAGATTGATAGCTGGATGGCGCTTAACGAAAGCGGTTATCTCATTCCAGTCATCAACCTGAAATGGCTTCGGGATGTACACAGGATGAGTCTAAAGGTGCCGCAAGAGATTCACTGTGGGTTGAGGATGATATTTCCAACCCTCGCCCCAATAAATAAAAAGCCCCCGGTTCATCACCAGGGGCTTTTTTACTGTGATTCTTAGCCGTGAATTGTCGCAACTTCCTTAATCGCCTCAGGTTTCTTTGAGGAGAGATAGGCGAGCGCTACAAGTCCGAGCACCATCCAGATGCCCATCGCATAAGCACCATAAGTTAGCGGCGATGCGAGAGCAACGATGAAGCTCAATCCTGGAACTCCAGTAATACCGGCCGCGTTAAAGAACCCTGGAATCAAGAAGATGAATCCAACTACGGGCACGATGATATGGATGAGTGTTCGACGATCTTCCTTGCGATGCTTGGTGAAGTAACCAATGCAAGCAAGGTTGGCAATCATATAGACCGGTACGACAGCTACAACAAGTGCTGTGGCAACGATTCCAAACGCAGTTTGAGGTGTGTATTTTGCACCAAGTCCAAGAGCAATAATCAGTCCCACAATGAGTTGGACGATAACTGCATTGCGAGGTGTCTTGTGCTTTGGATCGATTGCAGCAAGCGCCTTAGGGAAGGCACCCGCACGACCAAAGGCAAAAGCGGTACGTGTAAATACATTCGCACCAGCATTTGCATTACCAATTGTTGAGTTGATAATCGCAAAGAGAACCAAGAGCCAGAAAATAGTTCCGAGTCCCTTAGCTAGGCCATCCCAAGGATTGCCATTGTTGTAAGCAGCAAAATCTTTGAACTTCGAAGGTCCGAATGCGACTGTTGCTGCGTACGTGGTGAATGCGTAGAGCGCTCCGATGGAGAGCGTTGAATACATGACAGCCTTTGGAATATTGCGACGAGGGTTCTCGGTCTCTTCCGCTAATGGGGCAGCTGCTTCAAAGCCAGAGAATGCCAAGAGACAGAAGACTGAACCGGCGATAACGCCGGACCAACCTGTGAAGCCCTTTGCATTTGCATAATGAGGTGAGAAGACGGCAAGGTCGTTATGTGATCCCGCCTTGATAACGAGAATTATTCCAACAACGAGGAAGACGCTAATTTCGATGGCTCCGAGAATAACTCCGGTGCGTGCCGATGAGCGAACACCCTTATAAACGATGTAGCCGACAAGAAGCGTTCCTAGGAGTGTGAAAATCCACCAGTTATTTACTGAGAATGACTTCTGCTCACCATTCCATTCACCAGCGATCGTGTAACCGAGTTGAAGCATGACCAGTGGAACAATCAAGATTTCAACAGCTGCATATGCCCAGCCAACAAGGAATCCAACCCATGGGCGAAGTCCTACAGCGCTATAGGTCGCAACCGATCCAGCTGATGGGATGTGAGCTGCCAATTGGCCAATGCTTGATGCAGTGAAGAAGATTCCGAAGAATGCGAAAATCACCGCTAATGGGAGCGCACCGCCGGCGAGTGGAGAGCCGAATGGAATAGATGCGGCAATCGCTGCACCTGGCGCCATAGAACAGATCGATTGGAATACGACTTCGCGTAATCCAACGGCATTTCTCTCTAGTTGTGCCACTGATTTTCTCCTTTTTTTGTTTGCCTGACCGGGTGACTACATATTTTTGAAAGGACGGGGTGCGCGTGAAATTTTTGGGACGCGCATCTTTGCTACTGCAAATCCATCTGGAAGGGGGTGGCAGTTTTGAGCGATGCCTAAATCGCCCGCAACAGAAAGGAAAATAAAGGCATCTTCAATGGTGAAACCCCACTCGTCCACTAATAATTTAGCGGCTTCGTCACATGCGATTTTGAGTGCATCTTGGATATTGCTTGCGGTGCCATGCGTTACCCAAGAGTCTTTGAGTTCAGTAATTGGCCA
>CAIUHB010000111.1 GCA_903898855.1 uncultured Actinomycetes bacterium
GATAAGTCAAGCCTTTTTGACGGTTACAAAGTTTTGATTCTTTTTTCAAAGTATTGAAATAAAAAGAAACTCCGGGTCCGCTTTCGCGAAATACCGGAGTCTTGGTGCCCTTGCTACAGCAACATAACGATTGTCAGCGGTCATCTGTAGCGTGCTTAACTAATGTATTGAAGATTTCATTTCCGAGAATCGCTTTTAATGAAAGAACCCCGGCCGTTTGATCGGTCCTCTTTCGAGAACTACAGGGACGGTTCCGGGGTGTTCGCGATAACCATACTGGAGGTTGGTGATAGGCGTAAACGCCGGTAGTTTCATCCCAACCCCAGTCAATTCGCGTTTGCACCCTACTTAGGATCCTGAACGACGTAACCCATCTCCCTCAATTTGTTTGCAGCTGTTTCTGGTGAGTTTGCAATCGCCGCTTTGAGTTGAATTTCTAACCAAATTTTCCGGTGCCTATTTAGAATTCCTCGGGCTTCACTTCCGATTTCAGGTATAAGTTTTTCGCTCTCCAAAAATTCTATGAAATCTTCGAGCGACGGTCTGAATCTTCGCCCTCCCACAGGAAAGTGAAAACTTTCCAAATTTCGAATTCTTGTGAGTCCAAGGCGATGCTGGATGTAATACAGCTCATTGGACGTTCCGTGTATCTGAACGTGTGCCGCGCTTCTCGTATGTCGACCCCGAGACTCATATTCGGGTTCATAACCACCCCCACGTTCGAATTCGATTCGAACCGCGGGCGAGAATGGACGTCCAGATATACCAAGGGAAAAAATCGAAGAAAGTACTGTTAAATAGCCACGTTCTGGGTGTAGCGAGACTTTGTATACAACTTTTAAAAATAGCCAAGGTGCATATTCTGAGTATTCGGATGTTGCGATAGGTATAAGGACTGGCTCGGCCGGAGTTGACCCACGTGGGTAAATAAATGCTTCATCAGAATCGGCGATCACATCAACCATGAATTCAATTTCAGAACTGACCGTACCGTTTATTATTTCTTCTAAAGCAGATGCAAACTGGAGGGCGCTAGCAGCCAAATTTGTCACTTGAATTTATTTTGCGGGCTTCAATATTCCTTTTACCATTATCCACATGTCGCGTAAATTGGCATCGGAATAAGATTCAAGATCAGCGGCAAGGAATTCATCAACAGTAATTTCATATGGCTTTAGAGCGCGCGACAAATCCTCGCGTATTTCGCTAGTTGTTAAAGTGCCCGTGACCATGTCATCACGATACATCATTTTTCCGAAGTCTCACTACATCTCGAGCTCTAAAAAAATCACTCCAAGTTTTAATTAAGCGTCTGCGCTCATCGAGAACTTGATGAAGAGAACAACCCAAACAACCAAAGCAGATCCCACGACAACTTGCTGACCGCTTCTCTCTGTCACGGTAACCAAAAACGCCGCACCAGCGAACACGCCAGAGAGGGCCCACAAAGAAATCGCCGCAAGAGGGCGAGAAACGCCACCGCGAATTAGACGATGCGACAAGTGATCGTGCCCGCCTTGAAAGGGGGAAACTCCGCGACGAAGACGCGATGTGACCGCGACCGACGTATCAAGAATCGGAACAGCGAGAAGCAGCGATGCAACAAACAAATGTGTCCATCGAGGTTGTGTGGATGGATGCAAACGCAGAGTCAGCGACGCAATCAAAATACCCAAGAACAATGCACCAGCGTCACCCATGTAAATGCGTGCGGGGCTCTTGTTCCACAATAAGAAACCGATTGTTGCACCCGCTGTGACCGCAGCAAGCGACGCAACCAAGAACTGACCACCACGGAAAGCAATCACAAAGAGCATCGCGGACGAAACTGCGACAGTGCCAGCAGCGCCGCCATCAAGATTGTCGAAGAAATTAATCGAGTTACAGATACCCACCGTCCACACCACCGCTATCACCGAGTAAATCGCTTTGGATTCAATTGATGTAACAACCGGGTTTGTCGCAATCAACAACCACGCAGTGAATACACCGGCTACCGTCTGAAAAACGAAACGTGGCGCTGGGCGCAGATTACGTAGGTCATCGATCAAACCAATGATGCCCAAAACCAGGGCAGGCCCAAGAACTGATGTTTCTAGCCAAAAATTGTGCATCGTGAATCGCTTGGCAATTGTCGCTCCGTACGAAACAAGGAGAACGCCAATAATGATGGCAACACCACCCAAATACGGAACCGGCTCTTTATGTGTCTTGTGGGCCGCTGTGGGTGCATCAAAAATCTCTTGGCGGATCGCAATCCGGCGCATCACTGGCGTAAGAAAACCAACGACCGCGAACGCGCTTACGAAGAGTAAGAAGTATTGAAAATGCGTGATGCCCATCGATTACCCCTGCGCCGAATCTGAATCATCGCGACCGAGCAACGCCTTGACTTCGGACTCCTTGTAACGGCGGTGGCCACCGAGCGTTTTTATCGCGGTTAACTTGCCGGCTTTTGCCCAACGCGTCACCGTCTTAGGATCAACTCGGAATAGGTTTGCGACCTCGGATGGAGTCAGGAGTACTTCTTGCGGCTCTGCAGTCATGCCGAGAATTTTAGGCGATATGTCCGAATTGCGATAGCCCCTACATCGCTCCTTCGAGCGCCGCGACCATGCGCCAGCGGGAAATCAAACGCTCATATCCATAACCAGCGGCCGCGCCATCACCGGATGCCAAGCCCGCCAACGATGTATTGATGTCCTCGATCGATGTATCGGCTTCTAGGCCGTTCTCGCCTGCTTCAATCAACGCCTTCTCGAGATAACCGGCCAAGCCGCCGTAATCGACTTCAACAATCGAATCGGCGTGGAACAAATCCATCCACTCCAACAAATCTGCAATCTCTTGTTCAATCGGTCCGTTGCCGAACGATGCGACGACAGCTTGGTGCGTGAACATACAACGCGCCTTGGCATTGGCAATAGACGTGCGCATCACTACAAATGGACCATCGGTGGATTCACCACGAATCCGATCCTCTGGCTTGAAGAGCGAGAACCAACGCGGTGGAATCATCCACGTCTCAGAAATAATGTGTGGGACTTTATCTTCGATGATTTCGGAATTGACCTTGATCGCTTCTTCAACGTTTTCGGGCACAAACATCTTGGCGACCGGCAACGGCAATGATCCCTTAAAGTTTTCTAACGCCGCCCAGACGCGCGCCGCCGTGGACCATGGGCAGACATATCGCTTGCCATCCCATTCGAGAATATGCGCGCCATCGGGGCGCAGCGCAGGTGGCTCAGTAACAATCACGCGTTGCAAAGCGCGGTGTTGTTCATCCCAACCAGTCGATGATGTCAGCGGAATCGCGTTCCAACGCAATTGTTCTGCGGGTGAAAACGCAGAGATGGGCTCGTAAATACGGAGCGATGCAACGTAAGGCGTGGGACGCATTACGAGACCTTAAGCACGGGCGATGTAGTTGCCCTCTGCGAACGGGTCATCATCCTGATCATTTGTGGTGGTGTTAATTTCACCGTGTAGCTCTTTAGATAGGCGATCAAGGTCCATATCTTGTGATGAATACTTGAGATCGCGCGCTACTCGAGTCGCTTTAGCTTTCTGCCGGCCTCGCCCCATGAGCCAGACCTCCTTCGCTATAAGTTCTTTTA
>CAIUHB010000112.1 GCA_903898855.1 uncultured Actinomycetes bacterium
AGGCCTCAATGGAGTTATTCGCGCCGTAGTTCGTAAAGGCGTTAAAGAATATGGCTACGAATTTGTCGGTCTACGCGATGGATGGAAAGGGCCACTAGAGGGGCTCACTATGCCGCTGACTCTAGAAAATACCCGCGGAATTTTGCCTAAGGGTGGAACCATTCTTGGTTCATCCCGCACCAACCCATTCAAGATTGAAAATGGCGTTGAACGCATTAAAGAGAATCTTGCCAAATTAGGAATTGATGCGCTGGTCGCAATTGGCGGCGAGGATACTCTGGGCGTTGCTACAAAGCTCGACGCACTTGGCGTAAAGGTGGTTGGAGTCCCAAAGACCATCGATAATGATCTCAATAACACTGACTACACATTCGGCTTTGATACCTCGGTCAACATCGCCATGGAGGCAATCGATCGACTTCACACAACTGCTGAGTCACATCACCGCCCACTCGTTGTGGAAGTAATGGGACGCCACGCTGGTTGGATTGCACTACATGCAGGAATTGCTGGCGGAGCGGCTGCAATTTTGATTCCAGAGGTAAAGTTTTCGGTTGAGAAAGTCTGCAACTGGGTGGAATCACGCTTTGCCGATGGTTTTGCTCCCATCATCGTTATTGCCGAAGGTGCGATTCCACAAGATGGCGATATGAAGGTCAAGGATCAAACTCTCGATGCCTTCGGACACGTTAAATTATCGGGAATTGGCGATTGGCTCGCTTCAGAGATTGAAGAGAAGACTGGCCGCGAAACTCGCTGCACCGTATTGGGTCACATCCAACGTGGTGGCTCACCAACTGCCTTTGATCGCGTCCTCTCAACTCGTTTTGGTCTGAGCGCCATTTCGGCGATTCATGAGGGAGACTTTGGCAAGATGGTCGCGCTCCATGGCACCAACATTGCTCGAGTGCCATTGGCATCAGCTACAACCGAACTTAAGGTAGTAAACCCTGCCCGCTACGCTGAATCGGAGATCTTCTTCGGATAATTGCGGCGCAGCGATGCCCGTAACTTCCCTAAGATATAACTTATGACTTCTTTAGATTCGCTATTTACTCCTGGTCTTGTCGCTGCCCAGCAACCACAATGGCCAGGGGGAGTAGCCGGTGAGCCGGTGCAACGAGCAGTTGATACGCTCAAGAAGTTGCCGCCTCTTGTCTTTGCCGGTGAATGCGATGCGCTAAAAGCAAAGATTGCAATTGCCCAAGAAGGTAAAGCCTTTTGGCTCCAAGGTGGCGATTGCGCCGAAACTTTTGCGGCTGCAACAGCTGACTCAATTCGCAACCGAATTAAGACCATCCTACAAATGGCAGTAGTTCTTCAATATTTCGCAAGTCTTCCGGTAATTAAGGTTGGACGTATGGCCGGCCAATTCGCCAAGCCTCGCTCAAATGACAATGAGACTCGCGATGGCGTAACTCTTCCGGCCTACCGTGGTGATGCCGTTAATGATTTGGAATTTACCGAAGCTGCGCGTACCCCAAATCCAGAGCGACTTGTTCAGGTCTACAACACCTCATCCTCAACACTCAACCTGGTCCGAGCCTTTACGCAAGGCGGTTTTGCCGATGTGCGTGAAGTACACAATTGGAATAAGGGCTTTGTCAGCGATCCACGTTTTGGTACTCGCTACGAACAGATGGCTACCGAACTAGGCCGCGCCTTGGATTTCATGGCATCTGCCGGTGTCGATCCAGAGGCATTTAAGACCGTTGATTTTTACTCTAGCCATGAAGCGCTAATTCTTGAATACGAGAAAGCTCTTACTCGCATCGATTCTCGCACCAACTTGGCCTATGACGTCTCCGCTCACTTCCTCTGGATTGGTGAGCGCACTCGCCAGCTCGATGGCGCACACATGGACTTTGCCGCCAAGATTCACAATCCGATCGGAATCAAGCTTGGACCAAAGTCCACAGTTGAAGATGCCTTGGCAATGATTGCCACACTCAACCCCAACAATGAACCAGGTCGCTTAACTTTCATCACCCGTATGGGAGCTGGACAGATTCGCGAAAAGCTTCCGGCGCTGGTGAAGGCAGTTACAGAATCAGGTGCAAAGGTGCTCTGGGTCTGCGACCCAATGCATGGCAATACCTATGAAGCGCCAAGTGGCTACAAGACGCGCAAATTTGATGATGTCATGGATGAAGTTCGAGGCTTCTTTGAAGTCCATAAAGCCCTAGGTACACATCCGGGCGGAATTCATATCGAGTTAACTGGCGATGATGTGACTGAGTGCGTTGGCGGTGGAGAACAGATTTCCGAAGCCGATTTAGCGACGCGTTATGAGAGCGCCTGCGATCCTCGCCTCAACCATTCACAATCGCTGGAGTTGGCATTTCTCGTTGCCGAGATGCTGCGCGACCACTAAGCGCTCTTTTCAACCTGCGAAATACCCCATAAGGTTTACCCGTGCTGCTGACTTCCACTTTCAAGAGCCCGGTTGGCTCACTCTTTTTGATTAGCGATGAACATATCCTCCTTGGCGCTGGATTTCGCAGCTTCGCCGATCTTTTCGAACGCATGGATAGCCACGATTCATCCCAGAAACCGACATCGGTGAAATCCATTCCCATTATTAGCGATTTACTCGCAGATTACTTCGATGGAGATTTCTCGGCACTTGGCGGAATTTCTACCCGGCAACCGGGAGCTGAGTTCTCGCAAGCTGCTTGGAAGGCAATGCGAAAAATTCCTGCAGGCAAAACCTGGTCATATGCCGAGTTAGCAAAGCGAGCTGGTTCACCGGATGCGGTGCGAGCTGCTGGAAGTGCCTGCGCCCGAAACCTCATCGCACCGATTATCCCGTGTCACCGAGTAGTCAAAACTGGGGGAGCGCTAGGAAATTACGGATACGGATTAACTATTAAAGAGTGGTTCTTGCGTCATGAAGGCGCTTTAAATTAGCTTTAATTAGCTTTGAAGTAATTCAGGCAATACCAGACATACCTTTTCGATATCCGAATCTGTAATATCTAGATGAGTAACAAGGCGCAAAAACTTTGGACCCAGCGCTGAAGCGAGAATGCCATGAGATTTGAGTTTCTCATTTAGTTCGCTGGCGGTTAAAGAAACCTCACGTAAATCTAAGGCCACAATATTTGTCTCTACATGTGCTGGATCAACTGTTGATGCCACCGCTTTGTTACACGCAATTGCCAGCTTCTTGGCGCGAGCATGGTCTGCTGGTAGTAACGCCAAATTATGATCTAGTGCGTAGTGACCTGCTGCTGCGAGTATGCCGACTTGTCGCATGCCACCGCCATAGCGCTTTCGCCAAATGCGAGCCTGTGCGATCCGCTCTTTGGTTGAGGCTAGGACTGATCCGACAGGAGCTCCCATACCTTTGGAGAGACAGACGCTAATGGTGTCGAAATTCTTTCCATAATCTTTGAGGGAGATACCAGTTGCCATATGTGCATTCCAGAGACGGGCGCCATCTAGGTGCATTGCTAATCCCATTGCACGAGATTCACTACGTAATTTCACAATCTCTTCGATGGGCTGAATTGTGCCGCCGCCAAAGTTGTGGGTATTTTCAACCGCAATGGCGGTAGTGGAAACAAGATACGGACCGCCATCTGGACGAGCAGCTTCAAGGGCGACTTGTGCGCGAAGTAAACCTCGCTCAGCTGGCCAGGTACGAGTTGTGATTCCACTAAATACGGCAGCAGCGCCAAGCTCGGCGCGCACTACGTGAGCATTTGCATCGCAGATTAACTCTTCGCCCGGTTTAACAAGCAGGCGAAGTCCAAGTTGATTTGCCATCGAACCAGATGGTGCAAAGAGTGCAGCTTCCGCGCCAAGTAGTTCGGCAATGCGTTCTTCTAAAGAATTAACGGTGGGATCATCGCTATAGACATCGTCGCCGACTGGAGCGTTAGCCATAGCCTCCCGCATCCCAGCAGATGGTTGGGTGACGGTATCTGAGCGCAAATCGATCATGCGCTTATCTTCTCACGCCCTTCAGCCCAAATAATCAAATACATCGCAATCATTACCGCGCCACCGCCTAAGGCGGTTTTAAGATTAAGTGACTCATGCGCAAAGGCGATGCCAAAGAGCGCTGCGAAGACTACTTCCATGGTCAGAATTACCGCTACGGTAGTTGGGGCCATAAAGGATTGCGCCCATGTCTGAAAGATAAAGGCAATAGCAGTAGCAAAGATGGCGCAGTAAATAATGGCCCACCAAACTCCGGAATCAGGGGGAGTATGAAATCCACTTTTGAAGCTA
>CAIUHB010000113.1 GCA_903898855.1 uncultured Actinomycetes bacterium
CCGGTAAGTGCACCGATGAGAACTCGAGTAAATTTAGGTGTTACGCGAATTCGCTTTGTCTTGTAAGCAAAGAGCATTCAGGCAAAAGCTGCGAGAGTTCCGATTACGGCTTGCGAAATAATTCCGGGATATTGGCTCTCATACATATGGCTAATTACGCCAAGACCTAAGCCTTCGAAAGCTGCATATGCGATCACAAGTGGTGGGCTCACTTTAGTTTTAAATGAGTTGACCATTCCCAGGGCGAGGCCGCCCAATATTCCAATAAGCAGGAAGCCGCCACCAAGGTTGGCCTTCCACGCTAGTGCGCCGACTGCAACCAAAATAATAAATAGCACCGAGGTGCGGATTACGACATCATCAATTGTCATGCGACCTGTGCGCGCAGAAGATGCGGCTGGTGCGTTGTAGGCCTGCTCGAGCGCTTCTACCTCAACTGAGGTGGTTGCGGTTTGGCGATTGGTGCCCATGGCTGCATAGCCACGGCGAAATACGGGGTTTGTGCTTTCCATAGCCATGAGTATAAGTCTGGAAGGTATGGGTCGCAGGATTTAAGCGTTATGCGGGGCGAATCTCACCCGATCCGCGCGGGGTAAAGGTCGTGGGAACGATCTCTTCAACAACTGGACCGGTATATCCATCAATTCGCCGGAAGAGTAGTTCGGCAGAGCGACGACCCATCTCAGCCACATCCTGGCGCACTAGCGAGATCGCGGGAGAGAGTAGATCTCCTGCGGGAATATCGTCATATCCGATCAGAGCAACCTTGTTGGAAAGTTTCAACTCTTTGAGCGCGCGAATAGCGAGGAGTGTCAGCACGTTCTGGCCGGTGAATATTGCAGTTGGCGCGTTAGTGGATTGCAGCGCTTCTTTCAGCGAACGAAGAAGTGCATCTTCTGATTGATTACCAGCAAAGAGGTGTTGCTTGTTAATAGTGAGGCCAGCTTTTTTCATTGCCATCTCATAGCCTTTGAAACGCTCTTTAGCGGTGTAAATTTTTGAATCATCACCAATGAAAGCGATTCGCTTATGGCCATATGCAATTAAATGATCTACTGCGGTCTTGCTGCCCTCTCTATTATTTGAGAGCACGGTATCGGCAGAGAAATTAACTGGTGGCCTATCAATAAAGCCAAAACGAACTCCAGCATTTTGCTCTGGTTTTAAATAACTATGATCTGAAGTCGATGGCGCGATTACAAGTCCATCAACTCGCCTTGCGGTGAATAGTTTTACCAATTCATGTTCGTGAGTAGGGTCTTCATCTAAGCTAGCGGCAAAAACTACATATCCGCGTTCGCGAGCAATATCTTCATAAGCACGATGGAGCGCAGCTGAGAATGGGTTTGAGATATCTTCAAATAAGACCGCAATCGTATTGGTCTTGCCATCGGTACGGCGCAGCGAACCGGCAGTCATATTGGGTGTGTAGTTGAGCTTCTTCGCCGCCTTCTCTACCTTCGCCACCAATTTAGGGTCGACGGTGGAGACGGAGTTAAAGACTCGGGAAACGGTTTTCAGACTCGTTCCAGATAGCGCTGCAACTTCGCGCATCGTAGGACGAGTGAGCTTCTGTGAACTCACGAAAGTGAATTACTTTTCGATGAGGCCGGTAATTGTGCCGAGCAAGCTCTCTGCATCAAATGTTGATGTTGGAGCATCGGCGACAATCTTGCCCAAGCGCAGAACGACGATGCGATCTGTAACCTGCAAGACGTGCGGCAAGGTGTGGGAGATGAAGATAATTCCAAGGCCGCGCTTCTTTGCTTGCTGAATAACAGCAAGGACTTCACCAGCCTGACGCGCGCCGAGGTGGTTAGTTGGCTCATCGAGAATAATTACTTTGCTCGCCCAAGAGACGGCGCGACCAATTGCAACTGCTTGGCGCTGTCCGCCGGAGAGTTGCGAGACTGAGCGATTGGATTGCGGAACTGCAATGCCGACCTTCTCCAGGTTCTCGTGAGCAATCCGATCCATTTCTTTTTGAGCCAAGAACCCAAGCTTTCCAAAGATGCCTTTAGCAAACATTTCGCGACCAAGAAATACATTTGAACTAACGGAGAGATGTGGAGCAAGCCCGGAATCTTGATACAAGGTCTCAACGCCAGCGACAAGTGCATCATGTGGTGAATCCCATTTACGCTCTTGGCCTTCGAGCTCGACAACGCCTTCGGAAGGTTGGTGTGCGCCTGAAAGTACCTTTACCAAAGTGGATTTTCCGGCACCGTTATCTCCAACCAAGCCAATAACTTCACCAGCATGGAGCTTGAGGCTCACACCTGTAAGCGCTTGTACGGATCCATAATTCTTAGAAACGTTCTTTACTTCGTAAAGGACTTTACCTATTGTCATTTTTAATTCACCTGTCCCTTACTTTGCACTTCTTGTAAGTAATCGCTTGAGCAGCCCTGGGCTATTGCTCGTTCCGCCACGGAATTCCTGAATGATGACCGCTGCTGCGATGAGGATGGCAACGACGACCTGCTTCCAGTTTGCAGCCACGTTAATCATGATCAACCCACTTGTAACAGTAGTCAAGATAAGTGCTCCAAGTACGGTTCCAGATAATTTTCCAGAACCTCCAGCAAGAGCGGCTCCACCAATTACTACAGCGGCTATCGCTTGTAGTTCACCACCTTGACCTGAGGTAGGGGCGCCAACGCTAAGGAGTAGGTAATAATAAAAACCAGCAAGTCCAGCTAGGACACTGGAGAGGATATAAATCTTGGCCAGGTGGCGATTTACATTTATGCCGGCGACTCGGGCCGCAAATGGATTGGAGCCGATTGCGTATGTATAGCGTCCGAAGCGGCTCTTTCCCATGATGACCCAGAGGATTGCGACAATAAAGCAGATGACTATTCCGGGTCGAGAGAGCGGACCGAAGTCCGGAACGGAAAGTGAAATAGATTTTGCCGGTCCATCTGCGATCTGGCTTCCACCAGTTAGGACGATTGCCATACCAGCGCCAGCGCCCATTGTTGTGAGGGTTGCGATAAATGGAACGATGCGGGCTTTAGTTATAAGGAGTGCGTTAATTGAACCGACGAGGATTCCAATTCCTACGCAGGTAAGAAGTCCAAGTAAAAGTGTGAGGTTTTGGCCTACATGGTTTGCAGTAAGTGCGCGCATAGCAAAAGCTGATATCACTCCAGAAATTGCAATAGTTGAGCCAACTGAGAGATCAATACCTCCAGAGACGATGACAAAAAATTCGCCTACGGCGATAAGCACGACTGGCGACCAGTCGGCGAGGATATTTCCAAAGACAGCGTTGCTAAAGAAGACCGGGTTGCGCCATGTGAAGAAGGCGACCATCGCAGCAAGGACGAGTAACAAAATGAATTGCTGATTTCCAAATAGTGATTTAATCCTTGAAGGATTGACTACTGGGCTACTCATATTGGCTCCTTGGGAATGGCTACTGTTTAAAGTCTACTTCGAAAAAGTGAGCCGACCGGCTCTTGGTTTCCCAAGAACGGGCCGGCTCGCTCTGTGATTCTTTACTTAGCTACGTAGGTGTACTTAGCTAGATCAGCAGCAGATGTTGCAGCTGTTAGAAGGACGTTAGGAATTACAACGTTCTTCTTGATTGACTTTGCATCAGCTGTCTTGTTGATAACGGCGACTAGGTCGTCGATAGCAAGCTTTGCCTCAGCAGCAGGATTCTGAGCAACAAGTGCTGTGAATACGCCCTGCTTAATTAGAGGTACAACTGTTGGGTATGCATCGTATCCAACCAAAGCGATCTTGCCAGCAAGACCCTTAGCTTGAAGTGCAGCAGCTGCACCAGCACCGTTGGTGCCGTCGATTGCAAAGATACCGGCTAGATCTGGGTACTTTGTAAGCCAGTTGTTAACGTTTGTGTTAGCTGTAGCAGGAACTGACATTGAGTACGCCTTATCAACAATCTTGATACCTGGGTACTTCTTTGCAATTGCTGCTGAGAAGCCATCAAGGCGAGCAACGTTTGTTGTTGCTGTTGCAGATGAAAGTCCAACTACAACCTTGTATGTCTTACCCTTTGTGTACTTGATTGCTGTTGCAATTGCGTCAGCAGCCTTTGCGCCACCATCAGCGTTGTCGCCGGTGATGAATGATGTTGTCTTGGAAAGATCCTTGACGTGGGTATCAACGTTTACAACTGGGATACCAGCTGCAATCGCCTTGTCATTGATTGTCTGAAGAGCGACTGGATCTGTTGGGATAAGAACGAGGCCCTGTGGCTTTAGTGCCAAAACCTTGTTAGCGATTGGAAGCTGTGTTGCTGGTGAGTAGACAGCTGGGTCTCCCTGCCAAACGATGGTAACTCCCTTAGCAGCTGCTTCTGCATCTGCTCCAACCTTCATAGCTTGGAAGAATGGATCTGACTCTGCACCCATTACGAATGCGATTGTGATCTTGTTAGCAGCGTGTGATGGTGATGCAAGTCCAACAACAGCGAGTGAAGCTGCTGCAGCGACTGCCAAAACACTGGCTGCGCGGTTGCGCTTTGATGCCATGTAGAAATGGTCCTTTCGAAGGGGTAAGGATCCACCCTGGTGAGTGGCTCCTGTCTTGCCGTTATCCGAGAAAATCTGAGACAACGTTGTCCTGAAAGATACACATGGGGCATAATGGGGTCAACGGGTTTCCCGCATAAGCTTTATAACAATTAGGTCACGAACTAAATGAGGGGTTTACAGATGAGCGCACAGGACTGGAAGTCAGCCACCGAGGCTAGATGGAACGAGCTAGGCCTGCCTGCCTTCTGCGCCGAGATTGGGATCAACTACCAGGAGGCCTTCCTTGGGCCACTTCAAGCAAGTACTTTGCAGGAAGACCCATTTGCCGGACACCACTGGGAGTTCTTCCAGCACCATTCGATTCAACCAGCGGTCTTTCACATGGGACCGAAGTCAGTAGGCGAAGCGCCAGAAGTTTGGGAAGAGTGGTTCTTCACTGAAGGCGAAATGCATCACCATGTATTACGCAATCACGAATATGACTGGGGCACCGAAACGTGGAAGGGCGATGACAATGAGCATCCCGCCACCGTGCTTAATAAGTTGTGGTACCACCACAACTGCACAAATTTAATTCCTACCAAGCTCCGCTAGAAACGCCCGCGCTCCATCTTTATTGATGGAGTTAATTGCGCTTATGAAATCAGCGCGAAACTCCTTGTTCTCAGCGATCTCGCCAAAGATTTCACGTTGATCAAGAAAAGCTCCAGGAGTTTTTAAGTCAGCTTGGGCAGCAGCCATCACAGATTCTCGCTTGGGATCCACAACATCAATCGCGTTGCCCTTCTCATCGACGCCTTGGGCGTAGCGAGACCAGCTCGCAAGGACTGCTGCGCACATCGCAGCTGATCGACCGGCCTTGAGTTGGTCACGTACTACTGGCAACATAAATTTAGGAATGCGATCTGAAGTTTCGGCGCAGATACGAGCCAAGGTATCTTTAATTTGCGGATTGCCGAAGCGATCAATCACGATGCGACCCCATTCGTTCAGGTCAAAACCGGGGACTGCCGCGAGCGTCGGCACAGCTTCTTCGTCAATATATTTAAGCAGGAGGCGCTGGATATCGCTGTCATGAATTGCTTCGTGGACGTAGGTATGGCCTACTAAATATCCGAAATAGCAGAGCGCTTGGTGAGTGCCGTTAGCTAGGCGCAACTTCATCAATTCATATGGCAGCACATCTGGCACCAACATGACTCCGGCCTTTTCAAAGTCGGGGCGACCATTGGCAAAATCATCTTCTAGCACCCAAAGCACATAGGGCTCACAAGCAACTGGCCAACCATCTGTGTAGCCAAACTTCTCTTGGATAAAGGCGCGATCTTCATCTTTGGTCCCAGGTGTAACGCGATCCACCATTGAGTTAGGAAAACTCATATTGGATTCAATCCAAGAGACTAGGTCAGGGGCCACAACTTTTGCGAAACCAATTACTGCATCTTTGGCGACGTGGCCATTATGAGGAATGTTGTCGCAAGACATCAGAGTAAGAGCTCCGCGATTTTCGTTTTTGCGGATGCGAATCGCTTGAATCAAGATTCCGAGCCAAGATTGGGCGGAGTTGGGATCTGCCATATCGGCGGTTATTAATTTATCTGCGCTACCCGAGAACTTTCCAGTGACCGCATCAATTCCATATCCGCCCTCAGTAATCGTGAGCGAAAGTATTTTGGTCGACGCATCTGCGATACGTGAGATAAGTGGCTGCCCATTTACCTCTGCTTTATCAACGCCAATGACTGAGCCAATCACCTGGCTCTTAGTCGAACCATCCGAGTTCTTCTCAGTAAGTGTGTAGAGGCAATCTTGCGCCGCCATAACATCAAGCGTTGGACTAGGTAGCGAGCTAATACCGGCGCCCCAGATTCCCCAATCGCCACCTTGTTCAGCAAGTCGATCGAGATACATCGCTAGGTGCGCACGCACAAAGTGCCCCAGGCCAATATGCACGATTGCCGGTTTTAATTCACCGCGGTCATACGTGGGAACTGAAACGATCTTCTTAATGTCGGCAAGTGCGCTTTGGTTGAGCTTCATGCCTTCAATATAGGGCTACCTCTTTATGTCTTGCTAGACCCAAAGAAGATTTTCCACTTAAAGATAAGGATTATGAGACCTAACGATGCCAGCAGAATTGCAGCGATTATCGAACGCATCTTGCCAAGACGTTGTGGCAACCCCAAAACTCCCTGCGAAAGGTCTAGCTCTAAATCCTTTAATACGTTGAGAAAGTGAAAGGAGGAGGCAAAAGTAATAAAGAGTAATTCCAACCAGAGTGTCGGCCACTTCCCTGCACTCACATAAACAGCGACCGGCATTAATCCAAATGAAACTATGTAAGGCAGAATCGAAACTAAGGTTTTCTTGAGCCTAAAGTTGTACGCAGTAGCACTCAGTAAACCGAGCGCATGAATTGCCGTTCCTTTTGCTCCCATCGGACCAAAGAATGAGAGCGCGAGTGTCAGGGCCAGAAATAAATATATTGCCCTTACGAGCTCGCTCGAGCTTATCTTCCCGGCAACCAAAGGTTTATTCATTCGCTGCGCGGCGCTATCTAATTCACAATCCACCAAATCATTACTCCAACCGACTACACATTGACCGGCGAAGATGGCTGCGGCAATTCGAAGTGAATCCACTGTCGAAAATTCTCTACGAGATAAGAGGAAGGAGATCGTGACGACTAAAACTGTTGGACCAAAGTGAGTTGCCTGCGCATAGCCCAAAAACTTCGAAACTAACCTTTGAGCTTTTCTCATTTTGCCATCCTAGATGAGCTGTTAAAGAGTCATCAGGTATTGCTTGAGTGTTTGGGCATCTACCTCGGCACTATCGCCGAGTTCAATCACATGTGTAGCAACCTCTGAATAGAGTGGGTCGCGCCGGTTAAAACGTTCGGTCAGAACAGATTCACCATTCTCTTTTAAAGCCTGACGACCAACGCCAGTAGTTCCGGCGCGCTCGATCACTTTCGCAAGCGGAATTCGAAGATAAATTGTGGTGACACTTTTAAGAAGTTCACGACCGAGTGGGTAATCCACGACTGATGCCGCAGCACCGGCGATAAATGGGGCGGGGCGCTGGCAGACATTGCGCAAGTAATCTTGTTCTAATTGGTGGAGTTCTGCGACTGGAAGTTGCTCGATATCTGCGAACTCCAGTGAATTGAGCGTACGTAGCTCATCGTCATTATCGATATATGGCCAGCCAAAATCATCTGCGATTAACTTTCCCAGAGTCGACTTTCCAGCGCCCATAGGACCAACAAGTACTACCTTTAGATCTCTCATGAATCTTGGTCGAGTACCGAGAAATCTTTCGGAGTGATTACGCCCTTAACAACCGCACGGGCTTCGACATCGTGGAAAGCCTTCTCCCAATCATCGAGTGAATAGAACTGGGCCAGGACGCTTGGATCATATTTTCCAGAGGCCATCAGCGCTAAAGCTCGATCCCAACTGGAATATTCAGAGGAGAGCGATGTAGCAATTGTTAGTGACTTAGTTGTTGCGGCATTGATGGCAAAGTTAACGGTAGGAGTGCTAGCAAGCCCAAGTTCTAGGACGCGACCTAAACGACGAGTTGCGCTGCAGCATAGAGATAATGCATCTCCGGCGCCGGTGGAATCAATAGCGACATCAAATTTATCGGCTAACTCGACAGCGCTTTTCGCAAAGTCTTCAATGATATGAACGTCGATGCCGAGCTGCTTTGCTAGCTCTAGACGCTTTGCGCTCGATGCCCGACCTGCAATCGTCACTTGACTAGCGCCAGAGACTTGCGCGAGCATCGCCGAAATCAAACCGATTGGACCAGGTCCAACAACTAATACTTTTTCGCCACTTTGCAGATTGATACGGTCTATACCAGTGATGCAGATAGCCGTCGGTTCGGTAATGGTCGCGGTCTTGTAGTTCACACCATTTGGAACTTTGTGAAGCAAGTTAGCGGGTAATAAAACAAATTCAGCGAAAGCGCCATCAATGCCCCAACCTGGGCTGCGCTTTGTGGGACATAAGTGAATCGCACCGCGGCGGCAGGCATCGCACGTTCCGCAGGCAAGAGTGTGTTGTTCGCAGACGACTCGATCGCCTACCTTCCAATTTCCGCAATCTGTTCCAACTTCAACGATGCGACCGGTGTACTCATGACCGAGTACTACTGGTGGCCAATTCTTGTGAGTGTCTTCCATGATGTGGAGGTCGGTTCCGCAGATGCCGCATGCTGCCACTTCAACTAATACCCAACCTGGTTTCACGGCTGGAATAGCTTGGTCGGTTACTAATGCAACATGGCCGGGGCCCTTTGCGCACTTTACGAGTGCCTTCATATTTTCCTCCAAAACTTCACGTAAAAAGGGTACACGGCCGAGGTTTCCCCCGGCCGTGCAACTACAAGTTACTGCAAGAGATTAGGCAACGCCCCAGATCTTCTTGTAGATATTGCGGTATCCATTTTGTGGATCCCATGATGTTGCAGTTCCAATGTTGGCCTTTGTAACAAGGTGAGTAGCTGGTACGTACCCTGTTGCAGCAACCTTATTGAATGCACGGTTGAATTCATCAACGATCTGCCATCCCTCTTGGGTAAGAGGCTCTGGAACAGTCACTGACTGGAAGCTACCTGATGCAATACGTGAGTACTCATCTGTTGCTCCGTCGCCAGCTCCAACGTTGTGTGGGAAGTCTGAACCCTTCTTGCCAGCTGCACGAAGTGCTGTAGCAATTGGTGTTACGTAGAGGCTTCCGTTGATGGAGATTGATTGTGTCCACTGTGAACCGTACTTAGCCAATAGGGCTGCGGTCTCAGATTGCATCAATGTTGATGTGCTGTTTCCGATTGGGATGTTGTCGTACTTGAGGATGTTCATTGAAGAACAGGTCTTCAACTCAGCAACAATCTCATCTGACTTACCCTTTGCGAAAGGAATTGAGAAGTCTGAGAACACAACGACTCCACCCTTACCGCGTGAATCTGAAATTGCCCAGTCTGCGCTGATCTGTGAAACGCTCTTGCGAAGAGTGGTGACGTTTGTGAATAGACCAACAGATGGCTGTGGTCCTGCTGTTGCTTCTGCGTGCCAGCCGATGACTGGGATCATTGCAGCGTTAGCAGCCTTGATTGCATCGCTTGTTGTAGCTGGATCGAATCCACCAACAACGATTCCGTCTGCCTTCAAAGTAACAGCTTGTTGCATAGCTTGTGCCATACCTTGCTGTGTACCTTGACCATCGAGAACCTTTACGGTCCAACCAATTGCCTTAGCAGCTTCAGCTACACCAGCTTCGGCTCCTGCAACTCCACCATTTGTCATGGTCTGAGCTACGTAGTAAATGGTCTTTGTCTTTGCAGCCTTAGGTCCGGTCTTTGGGCCGGTCCATGGTGCTGCTGAGTTAGCTGCAAGCTTTGTAGCAGCATCTGCCTTCGCGAGTGCAGCTGTGCAAACGCCAGCAGCGTTAGCAGTAGATGCGCTTACAGTGAAGGCTGTTGTTGAAACCATAGCTGAAATCGCTACAGCAACAAGAGCTTTTTTGTTGATCTTCTTCACGTATCTCCCTTGATATCGATTAGTTGTTACTTGTTTTCCATGCTCTTACGTGTTGCCTCTGAACCCGCTTTTAGACGGCGTCTCGTTGAATAACCAGCGAGACCAACTGCAGCTAACAAAGTTAGCCCGTTGAATAGAGGCGTAACCCAGAATGAAGCGCCAAGTTGCTGGATTCCGGATACTCCGATTGCGAGAATCGCAACTGCAACGAATGTTCCCATTGCATTTGCGCGACCCAATCGAATAGTTGTGGATCCAAGGAGGGCGCCAACGAAGGCAGGTAGGAGGTACTCCGACCCTAGGCTTGGATTTCCGATTTGTTGCTGCGCTGCAAGTAAGCAACCAGCAAAACCTGTGATGGTGGAGGCAGCTACAAATGAATAAACGGTGTAGCGGCGCTTGGGAATTCCCACCAAAGCTGCGGCGCGAGCATTTGAGCCAATGACGTAAAGCGCGCGACCAGCTGGGAGAAGTTCAAGAATTAATCCGAGGATGATGACCAAGATGATGACGTAATAGAAGGCCATCGGCATACCAAGTAAGTGATAGTCATAAATATTGGTGAAGCTGGTTGGGAGTCCCTTGAATGGCGGAACGATACGACCGCCGCCGGTAATCCAACCGCTAAATGCGTAGAGGACGCTGCCGGTACCCAGCGTTGCGATAAAGGAATCGATTTGAGCGAACTCAACTAAGAGGCCGTTAATGAGACCAACAACCGCGCCACCAAGTGTTACTAGTACGCAGATAAGAACCCAGTTCATGCCGGTATTAGCCAAGAACCACATGACGACAACGTGTCCTAGACCAATTCCGTAACCCATAGAGAGATCGAAGTTGCCGGTCACGATTGGGATCATCGCTCCGAGCGCAAGAATCGCTGGGATTGCTTGGTTAGAGAGAATTCCTTGGAGGTTTGAGAATGTTGGATAAGTATTTGGGAGAACAACAGAGAAGAAGACGAACAACAAGACGGCAAGGATGGGTAGACCCCATGTTCCAAGTCTGGTTGCGATACTTGTCTCTGACTTCATTTTATTTCCCATTCTTTATGCGCTCACATTTGCTCTTGATGCGTAGGTAACTAGATTTTCGATTGAAATTTCAGAACGTGGTAGCTCGCGCACAATTTCGCCGCTGGAGAAAACCAATGCGCGGTGAGCCATCAAGCTAACCTCTTCGAAATCGGTAGAGACGAGCAGGATGGAAAGACCGGAATCTGTTGCGCGCTTGATGAGCTGGTAAATCTCAGCCTTTGCACCAACATCTACGCCAGCGGTTGGTTCTTCTAGAACAATAAGATCACGATTCATACTTAACCAACGAGCAAGGATAACTTTTTGTTGGTTTCCGCCAGAGAGAGTGGCGATCGAAAGTTCGGTAGTACGAGGCTTTACATTGAATTCTTCATCGAAGTAATACGTCTTCTCGCGTTCCCGGCGGAATCGAATAAATCTAAATTTGCCGAAACCACGGACATGCAAGTTAGGAAACATATTCTCGCGAACAGTGATGTCGGCAAATAGACCTTCTTCTAGGCGAGAAGAAGTGATTAGTGAAATTCCACCATCAACGGTCTGTTCCACGTTGCCGTGAAGTTCTTTACCGTTAAGTGTTATTCGACCAGAGAATTTTGCAAGGTCGCCAGCGACGATGCGGCCGATTTCGCGTTGGCCCGCGCCATTAAGTCCAATCAGGCCAAGTACTTCACCCTTCTTTACATTGAAAGAAGTGGGATAAATATTTGGACCAGAAAGTTCTTCTACTTCAAGGACGACATCTCCATGTGAGAAGGCACCGAGTTCAAAGCGCTTGTTCTCTCCGCCGACAATTGCGCGAACTAAAGAGTCTGGTGAGAATTCGTTGATTGAACCATCTTCCACCATCTTGCCATCGCGAAGCACGACAACGCGATCGGCGACTTTAAAAATCTCATCGAGACGATGTGAAACATAAATAATTGCGCAACCCTCGTCCCGCAAATTGCGAAGTACGCGGAATAAGTTTTCGCAGTCGTGGGCATGCAAGCTTGCAGTTGGTTCATCGAGAACTAAGACATCAGTCTTTCCATAAAGCGCGCGAGCAATCACAACAAGTGAGCGATCTGCGCGGGAAAGATTCTTGATGGTTTCTTTTGGATTTATGTGTGGCGCAACGCGAAGTAAGGCTTCGTGCGCGCGATTGCGAACTCCGCGCCAATCAATCATTCCAAACTTAGTCGGATAGGTAGAACCAAGTGCGATGGATTCAGCAACAGTCATCCAATCAACAAGGCCAAGGTCTTGGTGGATAAATGCAAACTTCACATCGTCAAGTGGTCGTCCATCAAAACTCTTTATTTCACCTTGATCAGCTGTATAAATCTTCGCCAAAATTTTGATGATGGTGGATTTGCCAGCACCATTTGCACCAAGCAATGCGAGTACTTCTCCGCTATTAATATCGAATGAAACATCGTAGAGCGCTTGTGTTGCACCGAAGCGCTTACTGAGATGCGAAAGAGTGATGAGTGGTTGCTTTGTTGCTGTGGTCACTGCATCCTCCTTAACTTTCCTATCTGCAAGTTAGTAGTAAAGCACCCAAAGTGCTATTTACTGTCCAGCAGGGTGGACAAAAACTGAGCCCGTTATCAAATTGTTATTTACGTGAATCCATACTGGAAAAAGGCTTGGAAAGTCCTTTGGCGAGCGCGAAGAGATCGTTAAGTAGCAATTGCTTGAATTCAGGGGTGACTCGGTGGGTCATTACTGTTGCTGAGACTGCAACAGCGGAGGTATCTCCGCGAAATCCACTGACTGCAATAGCAAAACAAATAACGCCGGTAGTTGCCTCTTCATTATCAATGGCATAACCGCGCTCTCGAATTCCGGCCAAATCCTTGGAGAGTTGTTCGACGGTGCGAATTGATTTCTCGGTCAATGGAACAAATGCTTGCGGATTCTCGCGATATCGCTCCTCCGCCTCGCCAGGTGGAAGTAGCGCCATCAACGCCTTTCCAGTTGCAGTACAAATTGCTGGGAAGCGGTCGCCGATATTTGCGGTTAATCGGATTTGTTGGCGGCCCTCATATTTTCCAAGGTAGAGCACATCGGTTCCATCGAGGATGGCGATTCGTGAAGATTCGCGTGAGAGCACTGGCAAAGTCGCACATAGGTCGTAGTACTCCCGCAGGGCATCGATATTGCCCAAGTACTTTCCGCCGAGTTCGACCAGCTTTCGGCCGAGGCGATAGCCATGATCGCGGCGAACTAAGTAGCCTAGCTCCTTAAGTTCAAGACAAATATTGGCAGTCGAAGATTTAGGAAATCCGAGTTGGCGGGCAATCTCATTTGATGGCATGGATCCGCCGTAATCGGCCAGTAAATCCAAGATCGCTGCGGCGCGGGTTAAAGCTGGGACGAGTGACTCTCGCTCCTCGATTGCTTCAACTTCGCTCTTCACGCTACCCCTTACTATCAAAATCCAATACTCTGGACTCTATTCAGCATCCTGCTACTGTCGGAGAGTAACAGCGGAGATTATGCTCAGCAAGGTTTTGGGAGGAGAGATATGTCGGCAGGTCAGAACGTTAATAACGGGCCACACATTTCAGCGGCAGAGTTTGATTCACTCTTTAATTCGCTCAAGACGTGGGATCAATACTCGCCCGCCGAAATCGAGCGCGGCGCGCTTAATCACATTACCCCTGGCGTTGTACTTGCTGCTTCTCAATTAATTAGCGATGGCGTTGTTGTGTCAATGTCGCTGCCCTGGAACACCGTCTCTGGACCGGACAATCACAATCCTTCACTGCATTACATGACTGAGCTCAATGATGCCGACGATGGCGATATCGGTTGCAACAAAGATTTCATCGCCACAAATTTCCACGGCAAGGCAGTCAGTCACTTCGACGCCCTTCCACACATTGTTTATAAGAATCAAATGTTCGGTGGCAAGAAATCCTCCGAGATGGTCAACAGCACCGGGTCAGCCTGGGCTTCGGTCGACAAGCTTGGTCCGATAGTTACCCGTGGCGTACTCCTTGATGCGGCAACCATGATCGGCGCAGATTGGGTTGAGCCTGGAACTGCAATTCATAAATCAGATGTGCTGGCGATGGAAGAGAAGTTTGGTTTTAAACTCCAAGCTGGTGACTGCGTATTGCTTCGCAGCGGGCACTTCGCTCGCCGCGCAAAACTTGGTGTCTGGGATCCATCAGATTTCTCGGCAGGTTTCCATTTCGATGTGATGGAACTTTTCCGAGAGCGCAAGATCAGCGTAATTGGCGCCGATGGTGATAGCGATGTTCGCCCATCTCCTGTGGCTGATATTCACTCCCCTGTACACGCACTTGCAATTCCCGGAATGGGAATTCCACTGCTCGATAATCTTCAACTAGAACCAGTTGCTGCTGAGGCAAAGAAGCGCAATCGCTGGACCTTCACCGTTGCAATTACTCCACTCAATATTCCACGCGGAACCGGCTCACCAATCAATCCGATTGCGATTTTCTAATGTCCTTTCGCGTCGGATTCTCTTCCGACCTCTCCGATGGCACGGGCGGCTTTAGCTGGGGCGATATTGCAATTCACACCCTTGGCGATCTCTCCTGGAATTTGCTCGACCCTTGTGGCACTAACTTCACGCCAGAGTCTGTTAAAGGATATGACGCAATTGCATTTGCCGGACCTGGCGTAGTTAAAGGTTCATTTGGTGCTCCGGAGGAGTCACCACTCATCATCGCTCGCTTTGGTGTTGGTTATGACAACATCGACCTAGAAGAGTGCACGCGGGCCGGCGTAGCTTTAACAATTACTCCAGATGGTTCGCAGAAGCCAGTTGCAACTGCAGCGCTAACACTTCTGCTCTCCACGATGCATCGCTTAAATGCAAAGATTGATTTAGCGCAGAATAATCAATGGGGGCAACGACTTTCTAATGGCCTGGGCTTTGGCCTCAATGGCAAAAAAGTAGGAACGGTCGGCTTTGGAAATATTGCCACCGAGTTCTTCCGCCTCATCACTCCATTTGATGCCCAACGTTTTGCCCATGACCCGTGGAAGAAGCAGAGCGAGGCTGATCCCCATAATGTCACGCTGCTCTCGCTCGAAGATTTACTTGCCACTTGCGATGTAATAGTCGTGATGGCCGCACTTACCAAAGAGACGAAGCACTTGATCAATTCATCCAACATTGGGTTGATGAAGAAGTCAGCTTTCTTAATTAACATCTCACGTGGACCGCTAGTTGAAGAGAGCGCGCTGATTGCCTCACTTAAATCAGGTGCAATCGCGGGTGCTGGATTGGATGTCTTTGAGCAGGAGCCACCAGCTGCCGATAATCCATTACTTTCAATGGAGAATGTTGTCGTTACTCCTCACAACTTAGCTTGGACCGATGAACTCGGTTTTGGAATGGGCAAGAGCGCTTTTACTTCAATCGTTGCAATCAGCCAAGGAAATATTCCGGCTTATGTCGTAAATAAAGATGTCTTAGATACTCCGCAATTTAAAGCCAAGTTGGAGCGCGCTAAGAATGGCTAAGAAAGTTGGAGTGATCGGTCTTGGCGTCATGGGACTTCCCATGGCCAAGAATCTGGTTAACGCTGGCTTTGAAGTCGAAGTGTGGAACCGGAGCCAACCTGCAATCGAAAAAGCTAAGGCTGCTGGCGCAACTGCCGTCGCTGAACTTAAAGATTTTTCCGCTCCAATCATTCTCACCGTCCTTCCTGATATTCATGAAGTTCGCGAAGTACTGAAAAATGGACTGCAGACAGCCCTTGCTCCCCGATCCATCTTGGTCATTATGGGAACGGTTTCACCACAAGCAATTGTTGAACTCGAGAAAGAATTAACTGCCCACCAGATCCGCCTAGTTGATGCACCGATGAGTGGCGGAGATGTCGGTGCTATTAACGCCACCTTGTCGTTGATGGTCGGTACAGATGCCGCCACTTTTGATGAGCTAAGTCCAGTATTTGCAGCACTCGGAAAGACCGTCCGTTTAGTTGGACCAGTAGGCGCAGGTCAGTTAACCAAAGCTTGTAATCAAGCAATCGTGGCAATTAATCTCACCGCGCTTGGTGAGGCAATTACTCTGGCCCGCAAATCTGGACTTGATACCAAAGCAGTCTTCGACATTCTCGCCGGCGGCTTAGCCAATTCCCAAGTTTTAAATATCAAACGCGAAAAAATCGAATCCGGTGACTTCACTCCGGGCGGATTTTCTAAGTTCCAACTCAAAGACCTCAATTACGCCACCCAAACCGGCCACGAACATGGCGTTGATATGCCAGTGACTAACTTAGTCAGAGATCTCTTCAAGGACCTCGTCGAACATGGCGATGGCGAACTTGATCACAGTGCAATTATTCGCGAAATCGAAAGGCGCTCACGCTAAAGTGAAATCACTTCAAATAACCGGCAAGCTTGCGATGGAACTTGTTGACGTTCCAACTCCAGTTCCCACTCCAGATCAAGTACTCATCAAGGTTGCCTACGTTGGTGTGTGCGGCTCAGATCTTCATTATTATTTTGAAGGCGCAAATGGCGCATTTGTAGTACGTGAACCACTAGTTCCTGGACACGAGCTCTCTGGCACCATCGAAAGCGATCCTAAAGGCGAGTTCGCCGCCGGCACTCCAGTCACCGTTCATCCTGGTCGCTTTGGTACTCCGCAAGATAAATATCCAAGCCATCCGCATCTTTGGCCAAATGGAAGTTATTTAGGAAGCGCATCCACCATGCCACATACTCAAGGTGGCGCTTCGGAGTTCCTTCTAGTCGATCGCCACATGGTCCGCACTTTGCCCGCTGCACTGAGCCTAAAGAGCGCTGCACTTGCAGAACCACTAGGCGTTGCCCTTCATGCAATTAAAGTTGCCGGCGATATTAAGGGTAAGAGCGTGCTGGTCTCTGGTTCGGGTCCTATCGGACTGCTGACTATCGCGGCTGCACATATCCTCGGCGCTGCTGAAGTTCATGCCTCTGATGTACTTGAAGGTCCGCTTTCTCGTGCCAGCCAATTAGGCGCAGCAAAGACATTTAACGTAGCTAGCGAGGCACTTCCTAACGATTAC
>CAIUHB010000114.1 GCA_903898855.1 uncultured Actinomycetes bacterium
AGGCGATCATGAATCTGGGCGGCGCTAAAGAAAGTTAGGTCGCTGGCACAGTGAAATTTGCCCTCATTGAAGTGGAGGATGGCGGCGCTCTCCCAGAGCTCGCTCAAACGCTCAGGTTGAGTGCGAAGATCGGCCGCGCGGTCGATGCCAGCCCTAGACATCGGTAGCGAGAGGCTCTTCATACCCCGCAACTTACCGGAGAGCACTAACCTGCGCACATGCGTATCGCCAGTTGGAATATCTTGCACGGCCAACGGCTAGCTGCGCCTTCTTCTGAGCCAATCGGCGCTCCAATTGCTCCAATGTCTCAAACAGATGGCGCAGAGCAACGAGCGAATCTGGCCGAGATTGCTCAATTTATCTTCGATTCGAAAATTGATGTAATTGGGATTCAAGAGATTGATGCATTTCAATCTCGATCTGGCGAACACCTGCAAGTCGATGAAATCACCAAAGATATGAATGTATTGGTATCGAGTAAAACCAGTAAGTACTACGGTGGCTTTGCTCGAACCGTAATGGGAACTCCAGGATTTTCCTGGCGGGCGCTTAAGGGTAATGAGGCGGCAATTAACTTTGATGACTCAGAACCCTCCTACGGCGTTGGGCTGATTTCAAATATTCCGATTCATAATTGGCACACATTAAAACTTGGTCGTTCGCTGGTCGGACTTCCACTTGCAGTACCGGCGGCAGGAAAAAATGGAAAACCACGGATGCGCTTTCTCTATGTAAAGGATGAGCCGCGAATCGCACTCGCAGCTGAGTTGGAAAACGGAGTAACTGTTGCAGTAACGCATCTCTCATTTGTGCCACTTGTTAATCTCTATCAGCTTTGGCGAGTAAAGCGTTGGCTCGCTAAGTTACCCGGCAAACATATTTTGATGGGCGATCTCAATCTTCCTTTTAATCTGCCTGTTCGCGGAAAGTGGAAATCACTCAATCCCGCTCTGAGCTATCCCGCTTGGGGAGCAAAGGTTAAGTTTGATTATCTACTCGCGGATTCTGAGATAAGTCATGAGGCAATTCAATTAGCACCAAGTGGCTTTAGTGATCACTTACCTGTCGTAGCAGATGTAGCTTTATAAAAACATTTGCTAGTGAACCAGGATTTAGCTTTTTAATAAGGGGAACTTTGCTACCAGCGCAGTTAGTTCCGCCTCGTTCATCACATTAACTGGCGACACGGTATTTCCGCTTTGCACATAATAGAAAGCTGCTGAGATCTGTTCGACCGGAATATTCTTTAACTTGGCATATGCCAAGCGATACATCGCAAGCTGAATACCTGCAGTCTCTAAATCATCTCCGCTCTTTTCGCGGCCAGTCTTCCAGTCGATGACTTCAAATCCGCCATCTTCCTTGCCATCTTTATCCAACCGGGCATAGACCGCATCGATTCGACCTCGAATTAAAATACCGCCGCGGCCGCCAAGCATCGTCTCGAAGCCCACTTCAATATCAACTGGAGTGCGAGTTGCCCAAGAGGTGGAGTTCCATTTTTCTTGAAGTTTCGATAACTCGGCATCAAAGCCTCGGAATCCACCAAAGCCAGCGACATCAGATAACTCTTCGCCAAATTCAAATTCATACTGGCTCTCGAGTTCATCGTCAAAGAATTTAGGAGCCTTATATTTGCTCTCAATCCATTCGTGGAATGTTGTTCCGCGACGGGCAACGACATCGGTATGGCGAGGAAGTGGCCGGCGTAGTGAGAGCGCCAAATTATCTGGATCTTCTTTTAGCGTGATTAAGGTTGAAACTGAAAGTCGTGGTGGAAGTGATACTTCGATGGCGCCTTGGGCGGAGTGAAGTTCAGTTATGAGTGAGCGAGCATCGGAGATTAATTGGGCGGCAAATGACTCACCGGCGGCAGGAGTGAGTGATAACTCCATCGGTTCTGCGCCGAGTACTTTTGTTGCGCTCTGACGAATCTTTTCGATCCGCGGTGAGACAACTGGCCAGAGTGCAGTTGGTGGATTCTCACTTTCTGGGTTTGGATAGTCAGGCTTTGCAGAGTCGAAATCAATAGGTTCAACGTGCTGGCCAGCGCGAGCTGCTTGATCAAGTGAAATCTCATAAGCCCACGCAAAGAGCGGTGAAGGATCGAGTGAATTTTCGCCATTACCAAACCAGGAAGCGGTAGCGATCAGAGTTTTCTTTGCTCGAGTAAATGCAACGTAAGCCAGTCGGTACTCTTCTTCGATTCGACGAGCTTCCCAATACTCTGATTGAGCGATGAGCTCTTTCTTGGTGTCAACAAAGAGCGGCGCACCGCCACCTTTGCTGGAACCAGCCGGAACCTTGAAATCTTGAAGTTGATCACGATCGCCGCGAAGTGCAATCGGCAGCGCTCCTGCGTTGTCGGTCCAGAGATCACTCCCCTTCTTCTTGCTTGGGAAGTTATTTTTGATGAGCCCCGGAACCGCAACTACATCCCACTCACTTCCTTTGGAGGCGTGAACGGTGAGGATCTGAATTGCTGTACGCGAAACATCGATACTGATTGGCTTTAGGCCACTCTCTTTCTTTGCTGCCACATCAAGCCAGGAAAGGAAGCTTGAGAGCGTGCCACCGGTTCGTTGGAACTTTCCGGCCTCCTCCATAAATGCATCGAGATGAGTGCGACCTGATTCCCAGCCACCTCGGACAAGTACTTCGGTATCTAACGCCAGGAAGCGTTCGACTTCGATAATTGCATCAGTTAATGAATATGAGGTAGTACGGCGAAGGACTCGTAAATCGTGGGCGAAATGAACCAAGCGGGCAAAACCGGCCTCCGTGAAATCCGTGCGCGGAATAGTGAATGATTTTTCACCAATTGTAAATGTTGCCGAATATTTCGGATCACTCAACTTTGCTGGATTAATCAGTTCAAAATATTCCAAAGTCTCGATGGGGCTGCCGATGGCGAAATCATCTGCTTCCAGCGTTGCAACATCGCCCTTTTCAATCATGCCAATCATGGTGCGGCTTTTCTGGCCCGCTGAGAAGATGCGGCTGGTAAATCGACCGAGCGCTGCTAAATCCGCAGTTCCGAGTGCCAACCTTGAACCAGCGAGGAGTCGCATTAATGAGGAGGCTGACTCCGGGAAAGTCAGTGCTCGAAGTAGCGCGATGATGTCAGCAACCTCTGGAACATGAATCAGCCCGCCGATACCAACAACTTCAACGGGCAGGCCGCGATCGCGAAGTGCTTGTTCGATTGGGATGATGTTCTTTCGATTACGTACTAGAACCGCAAAACTTGGTCGTTTATTCTCTGGCAGCGCGAGACGTTCTGGCGCGTTCCAGCGCTCCTCAAAAATATCGGCGATACCTGACGCCTCAGTCAACAAAGTTTCGTAGTGCAGAGTGATGAGTTCGCCCGGACCAGCATCCTTTCGCAGTGACAACCGATCAACTTTTGCGCCGCGACCCGAGTGCGCTGCTATTTCATCAATAGTGCGATTTGCGAGTTCCAAAATCTTGGCATCGTTGCGCCAAGTTGTCATCAAAGTAAAGCTCTTGCACTCTTTATTGCTGGTGCCGACAAATTGCTTGGCAAAGGCAACCAAAGTTTCAGAACTTGCAGAACGCCATCCATAAATAGCTTGGTTGGGATCACCGACTGCGGTGACGCCGTGACCATGGCCAAAGAGCCCCGAGAGGAATCGAACTTGGCTATAGGAAGTATCTTGGTACTCATCGAGCAAGACGACTTTATATTTCCCGCGTTCAATGTCGGCAATATCTGGGAATTTATTTACAAGTTCTGCGGCATAGGACATCTGGTCATTAAAAGTTAATTGGCCATGATCTTTTCGATATTCGTCGTAACGCTCCACCATCGGCAGAATTGCAAGGCGCTCGTTGACGATATTTATTGCATCGCGGACATCAGCATTTGATCGCCCAGAGAGTGAACTTAACTGGGTAAGTAAGTCAGCCGAGAACCTTCTAATATCCGCGGCGGTAGCACCATGTTCGCCCATTTGTGCCGAGAGATCCATGACGCGATCGACAATTCCATCAACTGCATGCAGTAAGTTTTCTGAGTTGGTGAAACCGGTAACAATCGAGTGAGCAATCTGCCAAGCAGCTGCCTCACCAATTGGTTCGGCATCGGTATCAATGCCGAGGCGGATGGAATGCTCTGCGAGCACCTTGCCGGCATAGGAGTGATAGGTGCCAACATTGACTGCGATATCCATTGATTGTCCAGAGGCCGGATCATTGGGCAAGAATCCAGCAGCGCGAAGTTCGCGTAACCGCTTTCGGATACGGTGAGAAAGCTCGCCCGCCGCTTTTCGGGTAAAAGTTAAACCGAGAATTTCATCAGGTTTAACTATTTGATTAGCCACTAACCAGAGTACGCGCGCACTCATGGTCTCGGTCTTACCGGAACCCGCTCCAGCAATAACGACGCTTGGTCCCAGCGGGTATGACTCAATGATTGCTTGCTGTTCTGGAGTGGGATCGTGCATAGGAGTGCCAGATGCCGTGAGTTGGCGCGCAATATCAAGTGCTGAATATTTAAAGTTCATTACTCACCACTCCCCGGCTCGGTGCGCTCATCGAGGAAGCCGCGACCTTGTGGTTGTAGTGGGCAGAGAAGTTTGACCCCGCACATCCGGCAAGCTGGATTTAACTTTGCGGTGAAAGTTGCAGCGGCCATACCCTCTGCCATTTCAACTATCTTCGCCTCGGTCTGCTCAACATTGATGCTGTATTGAGTTCGAGTTGAGGCAGATTTATTGGTGCCACCTAAGAAGAGAAGTTCGGCGCCGCCTGGAGTTGTGCCGGGATGAATATCAATAAAGCCATCTCTGGCAACGGCAAGCTGGTATCCAGAGAGCTGCATATTCTCTTGTACCTTGGTTTCGGTGTTGCTGCCAGAGGCACCCGTCTTGAGATCCACAATATAAACCTTGGTTTCACCGGAATCGTCGATTGCAATTTCCAGGCGATCGACTGAACCAGTTAAGCGCGCACGACCAATGGTCGTATCGAACTTCACTTCTACGCCGACTAGTTCACGTTGATTACTTTGGTGCCACTCGTAGAACTTATTTATCTTCTCGGAAGCCTTTTCGAGTTCGTAGTCACGAACCCAGCCGCTGGATGAATCAATCATCTTCCAGTTATCAGCTAAGCGTGCCTTGAGCTCATCGACAGTGAGAGTTGGCTCTTTTAACATGAGCGAAGCGAGAGCGTGGATAGCTGAACCAATTAGGGCAGCGCTGGAATCTCCATCTCGACCGCCGTGGTTTTCTAGGAACCACTTGAGCTCGCACTCTGAAAATGATTGCAACTTGCTTGGAGATACTCGGACTTCGGCACCTTCGGCAACAATTGGCGACGTAGTACTTGGCTCGGTATATCCCCACCAATTTTTTGGGTCG
>CAIUHB010000115.1 GCA_903898855.1 uncultured Actinomycetes bacterium
CCTGAAGTTATTACTTACGAAGAGATGATGCAGACATTTGCGAAAATTTCTGGACTTCGCAAGCGACTCATCGTAAAAATCCCAGTGCTCTCGCCCGGGCTTTCAAGTTTATGGATTGGATTGGTTACGCCGGTACCAGTCTCTTTGGCTAAACCACTTGTGCACTCACTCATTAGTGAGGTCGTTGCAGATCCAGCAAAATCAATCGATGGAATTATTCCGAAGCCGCCGCAAGGGTTGCTCGATTTGCACCAGGCAATTGAATTCGCGCTCTCTCGTACCACTCAAAATCAGGTAGAGACCCGTTGGTCCGATGCCACTTCACCAACGGCTCCTTGGCAGAAAGCGCAGAGCGATCCTGATTGGGCCGGTGAGACTTTATATAAAGATCATCGCGATGTGACAGTTGATATCTCTCGAACGAGTCTCTGGCAGAGCATCGAAGAGATCGGTGGCGAGACAGGTTGGTATGGCGCTGATTTTCTCTGGTGGGCGCGAGGTGTACTAGATCGCATGGTCGGCGGAGTTGGATTGCGTCGTGGTCGACGAGATCCCAAGCACTTGCGCGTTGGCGATAGTTTGGATTTCTGGCGAGTAGAAGAAGTAATTCCAGAAGTGAAACTGCGTTTGTATGCCGAGATGGTCTTGCCCGGAAAAGCTTGGTTGGAATTTAGAATTGAAGAAGTCGCAGGCAGCGCCGGTACTAAATTTACGGTGACCCAAGAGGCCTCCTTCTCGCCACATGGACTTGGGGGACAGGCTTATTGGTTTGCGATTCTGCCGTTGCATGCATTTGTATTTCCGACAATGCTGCGCAACTTAGTGAAGAGCGCGAGAGCAAAGGATTTGATTAAGGGTGCATGAGTTCACGCCGGAAGTTGAAGCGCTCGCGCATGAGATTCTTCAATACAGTTTGGTGCGACTTCGCACCGATCCACCGCTAGATCATCCCAAGACGCCGGAAGAACTCTTCGCTCTAACCGGAAACACTATTACGCCAGCCGGGTTGGGCGGACACAAGACGCTAGAACTATTTAAAGATGTACTAGCAACTGCATGTATTTCTACCGACCATCCACGCTATTTAGCATTTATTCCATCTGCCCCCAGCGAATATGCCAACCTCTTTGATTTAGTTGTGGGAGCAAGCGCTTTGTATGGCGGCTCATGGTTAGAGGGCGCGGGCGCGGTCTATGCCGAGAACCAAGCGCTCAAGTGGATCTCTGATTTAGCCGGACTACCCGAGAGCGCCGGTGGCGTCTTTGTGCAAGGCGGAACAATTGGAAATCTCTCGGCACTGGTTGCAGCAAGATTGCAAGCACGTGAGAAGAGCCCAGAGGTACAACGTTGGGTAGTTGCTGCTAGCGCCGAAGCACACTCCTCCATTAAATCCGCAGCCGCAGTCATGGATGTAGAAATCTTGTTAATTACGCCTGATGAATCAGGTTCACTTCAAGGCGAAGGCTGCGCGGCAGCCATCGATGAGTACCTGGCTACACATCCCGGACATGGAATTTTTGCGATTGTTGCAACTGCGGGAACGACCAACTTAGGAATTATCGATAACTTGGCCAGCGTTGGAAAATTTGCGAAAGAGCGCGGAATTTGGTTTCACGTTGATGGCGCATACGGATTAGCTGGGCTTTGCGCACCGGATGTTCGACCATTATTTAACGGCGTCGAGATGGCTGATTCATTAATCGTTGATCCACACAAATGGTTATTTGCCCCCTTCGATGCTTGCGCTTTGATCTATCGCGATCCAGCAACTGGTAAGCGAGCGCATACCCAACATGCGGCGTACCTCGATACTTTGGAAGATGATGACGAATGGAATCCGTCGGATTATGCAATTAACTTAACTCGACGTGCGCGCGGTCTGCCATTTTGGTTCTCACTTGCAGCTCATGGCACCGATGAATATGCCGATGCGGTTGAAGCAACTATGCAACTTGCACGAGATGCCGCCGAACTCATCAAAGCGCATCCGCGATTAACTTTATTGCTAGAGCCAACACTCTCGGTTGTGGCATTTACTCGGGACGGTTGGAACGCCCAGCAATATCAAGAGTGGTCAGATAAATTGCTGGCCGACCAAATTGGATTTGTCACCCCTTCGGCCCATAAAGGTCAGCCGATATTGCGATTTGCGATAGTAAATCCTTGGACAAAAGTCAGCGATATCGAAGCGATATTGGCGACACTTTAAATCTGATGAAACTGGCTTAAATTCCAGAAATTGTCAGTGGCTTGACTTAGTATGCGGATATGGAAAACCTCTCGCTCCAGCAGCTAGATCAGAGTTCGCTTCAATCCCAGACTCTGACCGAGCTTGAAGTTCGAATCCTGGAGTTCGAGCGCCAATGGTGGCGATATGCCGGAGCAAAAGAGAGCGCGATTAAAGAGCTCTTCGATATGGCCCCACCGGCTTACTACCAACTTCTCAATAACTTGATCGACCGTGAGGATGCCCTGCTCGCCTCACCAATGTTGGTTAAGCGCCTTCGCCGCCTGCGCGAGGCCCGCACCAACGCTCGCTCCAGGTAAATCCCTAGTTGTAAACCTCTTCACCTAACCCCAGCCTAAGCCCTCGACTTGCCCACTTTCGGGCTCTGCCCTAGCCTTTGCGTTAGCACTCAAGGGGCCAGAGTGATAACCGCCCCCCATAGTGGAAGCTAGCAATTACAGGGAGAACTCACTTATGGCAAAGATGATTGCCTTTAATGAAGAGGCCCGTCGCGGTCTCGAGCGTGGAATGAACGCTCTGGCAGATGCAGTCAAGGTCACCCTTGGACCTCGTGGTCGTAACGTTGTTCTAGAGAAGAAGTGGGGCGCACCCACAATCACAAACGATGGTGTCTCCATCGCAAAAGAGATTGAACTCGATGACCCTTGGGAGCGCATTGGCGCCGAGCTGGTTAAAGAAGTAGCAAAGAAGACTGATGATGTTGCCGGCGACGGAACAACCACAGCAACTGTTTTGGCACAAGCACTAGTTCGCGAAGGACTTCGCAACGTTGCCGCAGGTTCAAACCCAATGGCGCTCAAGCGCGGTATCGAGAAGGCAGTTGAAGCAATTTCAGCTGAACTCTCGGCCATGTCTAAGCCAGTTGAAACTAAGGAACAAATTTCAGCTACTGCCTCAATCTCTGCTGCAGATTCCACCATCGGCGAGATGATCGCGGAAGCAATGGATAAGGTCGGCAAGGAAGGCGTTATCACCGTTGAAGAGAGCAACACCTTTGGACTCGAACTCGAGCTCACTGAAGGTATGCGCTTTGATAAGGGTTACATCTCGCCATATTTCACTACTGACTCTGATCGCATGGAGGCAGTACTCGAAGATCCATACATCTTGATTGCAAACTCAAAGATTGCAAATATCAAAGATATGTTGCCAATCCTTGAGAAGGTTATGCAATCAGGTAAGCCACTTTTGATTCTGGCTGAGGATGTTGAAGGCGAAGCGCTCGCAACTCTCGTTGTTAACAAGATTCGCGGAACATTCCGCTCAGCTGCAGTTAAGGCTCCAGGCTTCGGCGATCGCCGCAAGGCAATGTTGCAAGATATTGCGATCTTGACTGGCGCAACTGTGATTTCAGAAGAAGTTGGCCTCAAGCTCGATGCCACAACAATGGATCTACTTGGTACCGCCCGCAAGGTTGTTATCGCCAAGGAAGAGACCACCATTGTTGAAGGCGGCGGCGATGCTGACCAGATCAAGGGACGCGTCCAACAGATTCGCTCTGAAATCGAGAACTCTGATTCAGATTACGATCGCGAGAAGCTACAAGAGCGACTAGCAAAGCTTGCTGGTGGCGTAGCCGTTATCAAGGCTGGCGCAGCAACTGAGGTAGAACTCAAGGAGCGCAAGCACCGTATTGAAGATGCAGTTCGCAACGCTAAAGCTGCGGTAGAAGAAGGAATCGTTGCCGGTGGTGGCGTTGCACTTCTCCAAGCTGCAAAGGTTGCATTTGAAAAGCTTTCACTCACAGGCGAAGAAGCTGTCGGTGCAAAGATTGTAGAGCTATCGATTGAAGCTCCACTTAAGCAGATTGCAATGAACGCTGGCCTAGAAGGCGGAGTTGTTGTTGAGAAAGTTCGCCACCTCCAAGCAGGTTTCGGACTCAACGCTGCAACTGGTGAATACGTTGACATGATCAAGAGCGGAATTATTGATCCAGCCAAGGTAACTCGTTCAGCACTTCAGAATGCTGCATCCATTGCCGCACTCTTCCTCACTACCGAAGCTGTCATTGCGGATAAGCCAGAGCCTAAGGCTGCGGTTGCTCCACAAGGCGGCGGAGATATGGACTTCTAAATCCAATAACTCTGATTAACCCTCGTTAAAGGCCTCGAATAATGCGTAAATTATTATTCGGGGCCTTTCTCCTTTAAGGTATGCACATGGCAATTAACGATCCATTTGATGCAGCAGAGCTCGCTCGCGCTGCCGCGATTGAAGATGCCGTTAACAATGATTTTGTTGGTGCGCTCGTCTCGGTCGATACCGATGAGAGTTCAGCTGATGGCAATACCGATGCACGTATTGCCACCTATCTCTTTGAAGCTGCGCTACCTGGATATAAAGGTTGGCGTTGGGCGGTATCACTTGCCAAAGTTGATTCAGCATCACCTGCGACAGTCTGCGATGTTGTATTACTTCCGGGCGAAGAATCACTTATCGCACCAGAGTGGGTTGCATATAAAGATCGAATCCTTCCAGGCGATGTTGGCGTCGGGGATATCATTCCAACATCGGCAACCGATGAGCGTTTAGTTCCTGGTTATGCAGCGCTACCTGGCGATGAAGAACTTGATCCATCACAACTCTTTGAATTCGGACTTGGCCGCGCCCGCGTGCTTTCGATAGTTGGTCGTGACCTCGCCAGCAAGCGTTGGTATGAAGGTGACCGTGGTCCTAATTCACCAATGGCCCAACATGCACCAAAGCCATGCCAGTCGTGCGGCTTCTTTATTCCTATCGCTGGATCTTTACGTTCAGCATTCGGCGTCTGCGCCAACGTCTTGTCACCTGAAGACGCACGCGTAGTCTCCGTTGATCACGGCTGCGGAGCACATTCCGAAGCCATGGTCACTGCCGAATAGGTTAAACTTTCCCTCTGCCCGCAGAAATGCGGCTTCCCAGAACTTCCCACATGAAGGAGTCACCATGCCAGTAGGTCGCGTGAAGTGGTACAGCCTTGAAAAAGGTTTCGGATTTATCGCATCCGATGAGAGCGAAGATGTTTATCTCGCTTCTTCCGCTCTTCCTGCCGGTGTTGCCACAGTAAAGCCAGGAACAAAACTTGAATTCAGCATCATCGAAGGTCGTCGTGGGCCACAAGCTCATGCTGTGCATGTCATCGATGAGCCTGCCTCAGTAGTTGCAAACACTCGTGCCAACGCCGATGACCTAGCAACCATGATCGAAGACACCATCAAGATTTTGGACAAAGTAGGAAATGGAATTCGTCATGGACGTCATCCATCCGGTCCAGATGCAGAGCGCTTGGCAAAGGTACTTCGCGGCATTGCCAGCCAAATCGAAGGCTAAATCTTCTCTCTTCGTGCTCGTCTAATTGTGTAACGCAGCCCAACCAATCCAAGGGCGGCGCCCACAACGCAGATCCAAATAACATTGCTTCGCGCATTAATTGCTAAGGCGATGACCAATGCAATGACCCAGGCCACAGTTCCGGCGATAATCACGGAAAGATTGCCAAGGAGTTTCACATCGAAAGCATACTAAGAATTCTTTAAGCTCATGCGAGTATCCTTCTAAATGTGATTAATCCTGAAGGCTCATTGCGCTCCTTCAGACATCGCAACTTTCGCATCCTCTATCCAGCAAATGCTGCATCAAATATTGGCACCTGGACCCAACGAGTTGCCCAAGATTGGCTCGTCCTCCAACTCACTCACAGCGGTAGAGATCTGGGACTAGTAACTGGACTTCAATTCCTTCCCGCACTTCTCTTTAGTTTGTACGGCGGTCGGTTAGCTGATCGATTTAATAAACGAATACTTTTGTACATCACCAATCTTGGCGGTGGAATCTCGGCTTTGCTTCTCGGTCTACTTGTCATCACACATAACGTTGCCATCTGGCATGTTTACCTGCTGGCCTTCGCACTTGGAGTATTTACCGCAATTGATGCACCTATTCGCCAAGCCTTCACCTCTGAGATGGTCGGCAAGAGCGACCTAGCAAATGCGGTCTCACTCAACTCTGCCAACTTCAACGCCGGTCGGCTCATTGGCCCGGGCCTATCAGGCCTATTAATCGCTTGGTTTGGCACCGGTCCCTCATTTCTCATAAATGCCACTTCATATCTATTCGTGATGATTGCGCTCTATTTCATCGATGAAGAGAAATTGCATATCGAATCCGCACCGCAAGAGAGCGCCAAGATTCGCGAGGCCTGGCAATATGTGAAAGCTCGTCCAGATATTTTCGCAGTTATGGTCACGGTCTTTTTTGCAGCCACCTTCGGTCTCAACTTTCAAATCTTTACCGCACTGATGGCGACCTCAGAGTTTCACCGAGGTGCAGCCTCCTACGGCAGCCTCGGAAGTGTTGTGGCAATTGGTTCCTTAAGCGGTGCGTTAATCTCGGCGAAGTTGGATCAAAAGCGTTCGCCCCGATTCATCATTCTCTTCGCTGTGCTCTTCGGCGCCAGCGTTGCGCTCACCGCTATCGCACCTACCTACTTCACATACGCTCTTACTCTTCCCATCTCAGGGGCGCTCGGCTTAACCACAATGATTGCCGCTAACTCGTATGTACAAGTGCGAACGGATCCAGCAATTCGCGGACGTGTAATGGGAATTTACTTAACAATTTTTATGGGCGGGACTCCAGTTGGCTCACCACTTATTGGTTGGCTTGCGACGCAAGTGGGAACCCGCCAGATGATTGCGATCTGTGGCGCAATAACTAGCTTGGCAGTTGCCATTATTTATGCGCTAAAGCGGGGCAAGCTCAAGCCACCAGCAAGTATTTTGGTGGCAGATGTATTAGCGGCGAGAGGCAAGAATTAAGAGCGTAATTCCAATCAAAACAGCAAGAGTCACAACTCTTCTGACTTTGTAACTCACGGAATTACTTCTTGAGCTCGGCTACTACATATTCGATGCAGGCAATTAAGGCATCGACATCTGAAGGCTCACATGCTGGGAACATCGCAACACGAAGTTGGTTCTTGCCGAGCTTGCGATAAGGATCAGTATCAACGATGCCATTTGCGCGGAGTACCTTGGCAATCTCCAAAGCGTCAATCGAGTCATCGAAGTTAATGGTTCCGACTACTGGAGAGCGCATTGCGGCATCTTCAACAAATGGAGTTGTGAGCGGATTCTTCTCTGCCCATGAGTACAGGCGAGAAGATGAGTCACTGGAGCGACCGGCAGCAAACTTCAATCCGCCTCCGGCATTCATCCACTCAATTTGTTCAGCGAGCAGAATTAACGTGGCAACTGCTGGAGTGTTGTAGGTCTGATCTAAGCGAGAGTTTTCGATGGCGATGCTGAGATCGAGGAATGCTGGAATCCAACGTCCGCTGGCCTTGATCTTTTCTACGCGCGCAATTGCGGCAGGACTCATGATGGCAATCCAGAGTCCACCATCGGATGCAAAAGATTTCTGTGGTGCAAAGTAGTAAACATCGGTTTGTGAGATATCAACGTTAATGCCACCAGCAGCAGAGGTTGCATCGACAAGTACTAGCGCGCCGTTAGTGCCTGCTGGACGAGTAATCGGCATAGCTACACCAGTGCTGGTCTCGTTGTGGGTCAGTGCGTAGACATCGACGCCAGCTTCAGCTTGGGCAACTGGATGAGTTCCTGGTTCAGATTTAATAACCGTTGGTTCATCGAGAAATGGCGCCTCTTTAGCTGCAGCGGCAAACTTTGAAGAGAACTCACCAAAGACAAGGTGTTGTGATTTCTTCTCAATGAGATTGAAAGTTGCAATATCCCAGAATGCAGTTGAACCGCCATTTCCAAGCACAACTTCGTAACCTTCAGGAAGGTTGAAGAGTGAAGTTAATCCAGTGCGAACACGATTGACGACGCTCTTAACTGGCTTTTGACGATGTGATGTTCCCATGATGCTTGCGCCACTATCGGCGAGCGCCTTAATTGCCTCGGGGCGAATCTTTGATGGTCCTGAACCAAAACGACCATCGCGCGGCTTTACATTATCGGGAATCTTGATATCGCTCATTGGTAAAGCCTAGGGGAATAGTCGGGTGCGAGACCAATTACTTCCTTGCGGCTGCGGCCGGCTGTAGATCAATCGGTCATGCAGCCTGGAATGGCGGCCTTGCCAAAACTCAATGCTGGTTGGTGCAACGAGGTAGCCACCCCAATGTGGAGGTAGTGGAACCTGCGTTCCTTCTGGATATTTCTCAGCACATTCGTTGTACTTATTCTCTAGAACTTCACGCGAGCGAACTTCGCGAGATTGTGAACTAGCCCAGGCTCCGATCTGACTTCCCCATGGGCGAGTGGCGAAGTACTCGGCACTAACCTCACGACTTACCTTGCTGACTCGGCCGAGGATGGAGATTTGACGTTCCATGGCATACCAAGGAAAGAGCAGTGAAACGCTCTCGTTGCTGGCCATCGCCGTGGCTTTGCGAGATTCGTAATTAGTGAAGAAGGTAAAACCGGATTCCGAAAAATCTTTGAGTAATACCGTTCGCGAGATTGGCGCTCCATCGCTCACGGTCGAGAGCACCATCGCATTAGGTTCAACGATGTACTCATTGGCGGCAGCTTGTGAAAGCCAGAGGTGAAAGAGTTCAAATGGATTGGCCGGGGCAGCCTGCTCAGCTAACCCATCCAGGCCATAGCTACGTCGCATCTCGCGGATGATCTCTTTGGTAAGACGTGGTTGGCTCTCGCTCATTCCACCACTTTACGACAGTCTGCCGGCGCTACCGAAGGCTATGTATCCGAGGTCACTTTCATTATGCGGCGCCGGCGCCTCGGAGATTTTGTCAGCCAGCGGCCAGCGTTAGAGAATAAGCACAGTAGAAGCTCGCACAAGTGAGCGCTAGAAGGAGAAGCTCGTGGCCGATGATTTCAAGCCTGGACTAGAAGGCGTAATTGCATTTGAATCAACAATTGCAGAGCCCGATAAAGAAGGTAGCGCGCTTCGCTATCGCGGAGTTGATATCGAAGATCTCGTAGGTCGAGTCTCATTCGGAAATGTCTGGGGACTTTTGGTCGATGATGAATTTAATCCAGGACTTCCACCAGCAGAACCATTTCCAATTCCGGTTCACTCCGGCGATGTTCGCGTAGATGTGCAATCAGCGATTGCGATGTTGGCACCAGCCTGGGGACTTAAGCCACTTCTCGATACCTCTGATGAAGAAGCTCGTAATCAATTAGCTCGCGTCTCGGTGATGGTTCTTTCTTATGTTGCGCAAGCAGCTCGTGGCACTGCTCCAGCAGTTCCACAATCAGAGATTGATAAGGCGCATACCGTTGTAGAGCGCATGATGATTCGCTGGCGCGGAGAGCCTGATCCAAAGCACGTGCGCGCAGTCGATGCCTACTTTGTTTCGGCAGCAGAACATGGAATGAATGCCTCAACATTTACCTCTCGCGTTATCGCATCAACCGGCGCCGATGTTGCTGCATCTATCTCTGGTGCAATTGGTGCAATGTCTGGCCCACTTCACGGCGGCGCCCCTGCTCGCGTACTGTCCATGATTGAAGATGTTGAAAAGTCTGGCGATCCTGTTGCTTATGTAAAGGGCATCATGGACCGCGGCGAACGATTGATGGGCTTTGGTCACCGGGTATACCGCGCTGAAGATCCACGCGCTCGCACACTTCGTCGCATCGCACAAGAACTTGGTTCACCACGTTATGAAGTTGCAGTTGCATTGGAGAAGGCAGCTCTCGCTGAGCTTCACGAACGCTATCCAGATCGCGTGCTCGAAACCAACGTTGAGTTCTGGGCAGCGATCGTGCTCGACTTCGCCGAGATTCCAGCGCACCTCTTCACCTCAATGTTTACCGCTGCGCGCACCGCTGGTTGGTCAGCTCATATCCTTGAGCAGAAGAAGACCGGTCGCATTATTCGTCCATCCTCTCGCTACGTTGGCCATGCACCTCGCAAGGTCTCGGAAGTTAAGGGTTGGGACGAGAGCGTTTACGCCCTCCACAATTAATTAAATCGTTTTAGAGGTCACGGATTCATAACAATCCACCTTTTAGGGGGAATCACCCGTGCCTTACCTACCCATCGGTAGGAAATCTAGCTAGAACTACGGTTTAATTAGCTGTTCGCATCCCTCGTGCGACGTTTAATGGAGGAAATATATGAAGCGCAAAGGAATCGTTGGCGTAGTTGCCGCGTCCGCTTTGGCTATCTCTGCCGCACTTGTTCCAAGTGCACATGCAGCGCCAAAGACAATTCTCGTCTGGGCCGACAATGTTCGCGGTCCACAGTTAAAGACAATCCTTGATGGAAATACAACCATCGCTCCGGGATACAAGATCTCAGTTAAGTTCTACTCAGCTTTGGATGCACTCCAGAGCGCATGGGATAAGGCAACAGCAGCAGGCGGACCAGACATCATGACTGGCCCTGCATCATTTGCTACCCAAGGTGCAGCATCAGGAAAGATTGTTTCACTTCCATTTGGTGCAATTGTTAAGTCACAGATCCCAGCAGCTGCTATCTCAGCAATGTCCTACAAGGGCAAGGCTTACGGCATGCCAACAGATCTAGATACAACAGCATTTGTTACCAACAACAACCTTTACGGCGCTGGTTCACCAGCAACACTTAAGGAAGCAATTGCTTGGTACAACGCAAACAAGACCGCTAAGGGTCTTACCGGTGGCTTCTGTGCAGTAGATGGCACATGGGGTTCACAAGGCGTTATTACAGCACTTGGTGGCGGAGCTTGGAAGACAAAGGGTTCATCAATCGATGCATCTTCTACTCTCTTCAACTCAACCTCATTCAAGAACAACATCAAGACCTACCTACTTGATTCATCAGGCAAGTCCAATGGATTCTTCCAATGGGATGGTTGCGGCGATGCATTCAAGGCCGGAAAGATTCCTTTCGCAATCACAGGTGCTTGGAACTATGACGGCTTCACAAAGGCTGGCGTTAAGTTCACACTCTCATCAGTTCCTGGCCTCAATGGTGGAAACGGACAGCAATGGGTTAACTACTCAGGTGCATACGTAACCTCATTTGCCAAGGAGCACGGGGTTGCGCTCGGCGCACAGAAGGTTGTTATGAACTACCTTGGAAGCGTTGCAGGACAAGTTGCTATGTACAAGGCATCAAAGCGTCCACCAGCAAATACCCTTGCTATCTCTTCAGTTACAGATCCTCTAACACTTGGTGTAACCCAAGCAGGATCAACTGGAATGGCACAGATCAGCCCACTTCTCGATGATAAGGCTGGCGGCACAAACTGGTACGACACCCTCAGTGCTGCTTACACCGATATCTTCGTTAAGGGCAAGGATGTCAGCACCACACTTGATGCAGCTGCGGCTATCATCAACAAGAACTTCAAGGATGCTTCAGCAAACTTGTAAGTAGAGCTGTACTAGTCACTGGCGCATCCAATGGGTGCGCCAGTACTATTTAGAGCAGGATTACTAGGGGAGTAAATGTTTAGCAAACTAGCGGGCTTTACTGGGTTTCGTGCCCAGGTAGCCAAGGTTGCATTTATGGCGTTAATCGACGCCCTCCTCATCACCATGTTCTTTGCCGCGCTCAATAAGCACACGGCTTCACTCGAATATGTAATTGCCGCGGTATTTATCGTCACCAACTTTGTTTACTTCGCAAAGTTCACGCTCCCCTTTAAATTTTTATTACCAGGTCTGCTTCTACTCACCATCTTTGTAGTAGTACCTGTTGCTTACACCATTCAAATGTCGGCCTTTAATTACAAAACCGGAAATATCGTCACTAAGCAGGAAGCAATTGTTCAGCTGCTGCGAAATGGTCTTGCGCCAGATGCTGCAGGAACTACCTATGACATGGTGCTCGGAAAAGTTGATGGAAAATACGGCGCGCTACTTACCAGCCAGATAGATCAGAGCGTCATCCTGGTAAGTACCGAAAAAGTATTCCCAGTTGCGGCCTCGTCCATTACTCGCGATAGCTACAAAATTGCGCGCAAGGCTCCTGGCTTTACCGCGCTGACCGATGCTGAAGTTGTAGCCGCGGATTCGATTATTTCTACCTTGAAGTTCCCGCTCTCCAAGGGAGAGTTTGTCCAGCCACAATCGGCTGATGTTGCGGGGTTGCTGACGCAATCGATTATTTATGATGCGAAAAAAGATGAGATTATCGATCAGAGCGCGGGAATTACTTATAAAGATAATGGCAACGGCAACTATGCCGATGTTGCGCATCCGGAGAAGATTATTCAGCCTGGTTGGAAATCCTTTAGCGGGTTTAAGAACTACACCGCACTTCTGAGTGATTCATCGGTGCGCGGCCCATTTATTGGTGTCTTCATCTGGACCACGCTCTTTGCACTGGTATCCGTCGGAGTTATGTTCGCAGTTGGCCTCTTGCTGGCTATAACCCTTAACCGCAAGCTGGCACTTCGCCGTTTCTATCGCAGCGTCCTTATATTGCCTTATGCCATTCCGAGCTTTATGAGCATCTTGGTCTGGAAAGGAATCTTTAATACTCAATACGGAGCTTTTAACGCGCTCTTTGGCACGCACGTAGATTTCTATAACAATGTTTGGCTGGCTCGCGGAATCATTATTTTGGTCAACCTCTGGCTCGGCTTCCCATATTTCTATCTCATTAGCTCTGGTGCTTTGCAATCCATTCCATCTGAGTTGGAAGAGGCAGCAGCCCTTGATGGCGCCAACCCATCGCAAATTCTGCGCCGAATTAAATTGCCACTTATCTTCCAAATTCTCTCGCCGCTACTTATCGCCTCATTTGCCTTTAACTTCAATAACTTCAACATCATTTATCTACTTACTAATGGTGGTCCGACCCCAATCGGAAAGACCGCTGGCGCAACTGATATTTTGATTACCTACACTTACAAGACCGCCTTTGGTTCAAATATTCAAAACTTAGGTTTGGCCTGTGCCATCTCAGTCATCATCTTCTTCGTTGTCGGATCTGTATCCATACTTGGACTGCGTAAATCAAAAGTATTGGATGTGATCTAAGTGAATATTAAGCGCCTCGGAAAACATATCTTCCTCTGGGTATTAGTCATCTTTACGCTCTTCCCGATTTATATCGTGATTGAGAGCTCTTTGACAGATACCGGCTCACTTGCCACCGGAACCTTGTTGCCACCTCATCCCACCTTGGCCAACTTCTCCTTACTCTTTAAGAACTCGGGATCAATTCCTTACTTCCGATGGATGACTAACACAGTCATACTTGCATCGGTTAATGCAATCGTCTCGGTCATTGTTGGCGCCGCCTCTGCTTTCGCATTTAGTCGGATGCGCTTTAAGGGACGCAAATTTGGTTTGCAGGCGCTTCTACTCGTGCAGGTATTCCCCTCCTTCCTAGCGCTAGCTGCGATCTACGTGATGATGGAACGAGTCTTTACCGTCTTCCCACAAATTGGTCTGGGCAGTCTTGGTGGATTGTTATTGATTTACCTCGGCGGCTCTATGGGCGTCAATGCCTGGCTGCTCAAGGGCTATATCGACACCATCCCACTCGAACTCGATGAGGCAGCACGCATTGATGGCGCGAGCACTATTCAGGTCTATTGGATTATCTTCTTCCCACTTGCCGCCCCAGTTCTTGCCGTTACTGCGCTGCTCTCCTTCATCGGAACTTTCAATGAATTCGTCCTTGCCTCACTCTTCTTGCAAGATGTAAATCGTCGAACAGTTGCAGTGGGTCTCCAGCAATTTGTCGGTGCACAATTTGGTCAAAATTGGGGACCATTTGCAGCTGGATCACTTATCGCCTCGATTCCTTTGGTCATCCTCTTCCTATCGCTACAACGCTTCATCATCGGCGGACTAACTTCAGGAGCCACTAAGGGCTAATATTGCCGGCGTGCCAACGCCATTGATTCCGCATCACGATGGAAGTGATCTCTACTTATCTACTTCTGCCCCCAAGATTGGGCAGAGCGTTGAATTTAAAGTACGAGTTCCGAACTCTTTTTCTTTTGAAAAGGCGATGCTTCGCATTTACCAAGATGCTGAACCCCGTACCTTTGAGTTAAAGCAGATATCTTCAAACGCGATCGAGAGTTGGTGGAGCGCGAAAGCTGAGGTTATTAACCCAATCGCGCAATATCGTTTTCTTTTTGTGGGAAGCAATACCTACAACTGGCTCAACGCTGCTGGCTTTCACGATTTTGATGTGACCAGCGCCGGTGACTTTCAGATTTTGGCAAAGCCGGCATATCCAGCTTGGATTAGAAGTAGCGTCTTTTATCAAATATTTCCCGATCGCTTTGCGACAACCGGCAAATACGCAAAGCACGCACCTGCGCAATATATTCCGCGCCCATGGAATGAACTTCCCAATGGTCGCGATGCCACAACTGGAATGGAATATTTCGGCGGCGATCTTTCAGGCGTCGAAGAACATCTTGACCATCTCACAACGCTGGGTATTAATGGCATCTATTTCACGCCCTTCTTCCCGGCCGGCTCTACCCATAGATATGACGCATATAGTTTTGATGAGGTAGATCCAGTCCTGGGTGGCGATCAAGCGCTCTTTTCACTTAATAAGGCTGCTGCCAAAAAAGGCATTCGAATAATGGCCGACTTAACGACCAACCATTGCGGCGCAGGTCATCCATGGATCAAGAAAGCTCTTGCTAGCAAGAGTTCAAAAGAGCGTTCATTTTTTTACTGGGATAAATCCAAACATGGCTATGCCGGTTGGTGGGGTTTGGCCTCTTTGCCCAAGTTGAACTATTCATCTCCAGAACTTCGCAAGCGGATGTACGAAGGCAAGAACTCAATTGTTAAGAAGTGGTTGCGCAAGCCATACAACATGGCAGGCTGGCGAATCGACGTTGGAAATATGACTGGTCGTTATTTCGAGCAAGATCTCAATCAAGAGGTGATGCGCGGAATTCGCAGCGCGATGGATTCTGAAAATCCAGATGCCTGGCTAGTTGCCGAGAATGCCGATCACTTCCCGCTCGACTTAGATGGTTTTGGTTGGCATGGAACGATGAACTACAACGGATTTATGCGCCCTATTTGGGGCTGGCTTAAATCCAATCCCGATAATAAATATGGATTCTTCGGATTAGATGTAGATATCCCAAGCTTTGATGGGCGCCAGATGGTGGCGGCGATGAAGGGCTTTAACGGGCAGATTGCCTGGCGTTCATTGGTATCGAGCATGTTGCTATTGGATTCGCACGATACCGCCCGAATGCGAAGTGTGGTTGGCGCCGATGCCTCACGTCACCTTGCTGCAATGGGGTTGTTGATGAGCTATCCAGGTGTGCCATCAATATTTGCTGGTGATGAGATCGGCATAGAAGGTCGATGGGGCGAAGATTCTCGCCGAACCATTAACTGGGAGGATCACTCCGGTTGGGATTCTGGATTCTTTGAATTGCTTCGAACTTTAGTAAAGGTTAGACGCACTAGTGATGCACTAATAAATGGCGGCCTACGTTTTATTGCCGTCGAGCCAGATTATGTTGCATACCTTCGAGAATCTAAAAAGGAGAGCGTGCTGGTTGTTGTAAGTCGAAGCGCTGGAAAGATCTCACTCGACCTCAATCCTTATGGCTACCAGATTTCCGAAACACTATTTGGCCCACCACAACTCGGCTCAAAAATTTCGCTCAAGAGCAAAAAGGCGGCGGTTGGCATATGGAGAGTAAGTCAATGAAGCGCAATATCTTCTGGTTCCGCAGAGATTTACGGCTCGCAGATAACCCGGCCCTGCTTGCAGCCATTGAAGGTAGCGATGAAATCATTCCGGTATTCATCCTGGATGAAAAACTCATCAAACAAACTGGCACCAAACGACTTGCATACCTAGCCAACTCACTTCGCGCACTCGATGAATCACTGGAAAATCGTCTCCATGTAATGGTGGGAGACCAGGTAGAAGTTCTGCAGGAATTGATTGCGCGTTACGGCGTTAGTGAAGTTCATATCTCGGAGGAGTTTGAGCCCTATGGCGCTGCGCGAGATGCGCGCGTAGCGAAGGCGGGTATTCCGCTTATTAAAACCGGAAGCCCATACGCGGTCTCGCCGGGGAGAGTTCGCAAACCGAGTGACGATACGCCGTACAAGGTCTACACCCCATTCTTCAAAGGGTGGTGCCTACATGGTTGGCGC
>CAIUHB010000116.1 GCA_903898855.1 uncultured Actinomycetes bacterium
GGCTTCGTGGGCTCAGCGCATCAATGATGGCCAGGTGTACATCTCCTCGATAACGAGGCTAGAAATCGGCTATTCCGCACGATCACTCAAAGATCTTGAAAAGTCATTCTCGACGCTGCCGTTATCAAAACTGCGCGTCGAATCGTTGAGTCCAACAATTGAGGACAGGGCTTGGGATGTATTGCAGCAGCTCGCGCGCAAGGGCCAACACCGAGCGCCCTCTCTGCCAGATTTACTAATCGCAGCTACTGCGGAGAAGCACGAGATGACGCTGCTGCACGTGGACAAGGATTTCGACCTTATCGGCAAGGTGACCGGGCAGGCGGTAGAACGACTGCAGTTTTTCCCACTGCTCGGCATATGACGAGCACTCACTTCTATTTAAGCGGGATAACTATCTCGTTGTAATGCATAAAACCTGGTTTGAATGGTGGATCGAACCGGCAAATTCTTGTTTCCTGAGAAAGGATCAGACCAGCGCTAGTGGCTGCGGCACGAAGCTCTGCAATCTTTTTCTCGCAGGTATTCGTTGTGGCGCGGCCACGAAAGGAGAGCGCAACGCATTTTTCCTCTCCCAACGGACGCAGATTTACTCTTTTATCGCTGGGATTAGGCATGTCTGCAATGGTGGATCCCGCAGGCATGACGAATGCAACCTTCCACTGATTCGAATTTACGCCCTCAGCGCTTTCGGAAATTACGGGCGCGGTCATGGAGATTCCTTGCGCCTTCTCGTTCCCCTTGGATATATATCGAAAGAGGGGTTGAAAGGCGCTGGATGCCGCACTTGAATAGTCCGCATCGACCACAACTTCGGCGGTGACACAAGGCTCATAGTTTCGTAACTCGAAGGTGCCGTAATCTTTGAGAACACTGAATTTCTGTCGCTCGGTCATATTTTCATCGTACTCTTATGATCGTGGCTTTGTGGAATGAGCTAGATAGTGCCAGCACTCAATCCCTTAAGGACTTCCAAAGCCCGCTCACGCGTTTCACCCAAATCACTTAAGCGCTTTAGCCCCGCTAGCTGCTGAGCCATTCGGTGGTTTCCTGCGAATTCTTCGTAATTTCTATCTAGAAAGTCCCAATACAAAGTGGTGAACGGACATCCATCGTTCCCGGTGCGCTTCTTTGGATCGAAAGCACAACCCTTGCAGTAATCACTCATACGCGAGATATACGCACCACCGGCTGCGTATGGCTTGGTCATCATTCGCCCACCATCAGCGTGGACGCCCATGCCAATCACGTTGGGGACCATCACCCAATCGCTAGCGTCGATAAATTGATTGCGCATCCATTCCAAATACGCCTGCGGATCAACACCGGCGATGAGTGCCAGGTTGCTGAGCACCATCAAGCGAGGAATGTGATGAACCCACGATCGCTGCTCGACATCGCTGACAATCGAGCGGACACAGTTCATCTCCGTCTTGGACGAATCACTGAACAGTGGCAGCAACGGACGCGTGGCGCGCAGTTGATTCTCTGCTTTGTATCCCTCGCCTAGATACCAATACATGCCATTGATGTATTCGCGCCAACCTATTATTTGGCGAATAAATGCTTCGCAGGATGCGATAGGGATGGATCCACCTTCAAACTTCTTGAGAGCGGCAGTGATGACCTCGCCGGCATGCAACAAACCGTTGTTGAGATAAGGAGATATCAACGAGTGGTGAACCGCCCAATCTGAGCTGTTCATCGCATCTTCGAACCGCCCAAAATTCTCAAAGTGGTTATTAAGAAAGTGCTTCAGTACTCGCTGCGCACCAGCGCGTGTCGTCGCCCATTCCGGCGGTGGAGTAATACCGAGCTCCTGCGCGATTTCAATATCTATCTCGTCAGCCTTGTGCTCAAGATACGGAGCCGCCACATGTCCTTTTGGAAGTGGATCGCGATTCTCGGCATCGAAATTCCATTGACCGCCGACGGGCTGCGAACCTTCCATCAAAATACCGAGCCGCACTCGTTGCTTGCGATAGAAGTTCTCCATCAGATGGCTCTTCTGCGATTCGGCCCACGACGTAAATAATTCCCGCGATGTCAGAAAGAAATCGTTCTCTACAAACTCGGCGCCTATCGACTCAAGCGCAGCCTGCAGACGATACGACGATTGATGAGCCGCCACCACAGTCTCTATCCCATGCTTCTTCTTTGCTTCAGCGATGCCATCTAGTGTTGTTGGCGCCTTGATGTACTCAACTGTCAACCCCTCGGCACGTAACTCTTCGGCAAAATGACGTGCGCTGGAGATTAAGAAATAAAGGCGAACTGGGTGAAATTTGGAAGCATCAGCCATTCGCTCGCTTTCGACCAAAAGAATGACATCTTCCTTTTGAACGTGCTTTAAGACTCCGTGCTTACGGTGCAGGTGGTCAAAGGGCAGGTAGAGAATCCGACCCTTTGCAAGGTTATTTCCTATCACGACAACGATCGCTACAGAACTTCACGTTCTCCCAATCGCGCTCCCATTTCTTGCGCCACTCAAACGGCCGGCCACAGCGGGCACAATCCTTTGGTGGATGGCCATTCTTGGTCTGGGCTACGCGTGGCATCTCCCCAGTTTAAGCCGACCCTTACGCACGTCCGGGTGATTGGGTCCCTATTTATCGTGCGAGTAATCACCCCTAGACTTCACCTTGTGGAGCGCAGATTAAAGCCGGTTAAGGCGTTCGTCAGGACGCTGGGTCGCACTGCCCTTATCACCGCGCTAGTGAGTCTCGCATTAGTTTCAATTCCCAATACTGCCCATGCCGCAACATCCGCGGGCGCCGGTGGAACTGTCACCATTGCACCCAATCTCTCGGGCGTTATCAATAATTTGCTGCCGGGAACTGCTAGCGACGTTCAAGCGCTCAACTTTGGTTCGGAAACTGTTACCGCTGTCATCTCTTCAAATCTTGGAAATATCGGAATCACCTCAGGTACAGGACTCACTGTTCTTTCTGGATATCAAACCAATCTGACGGACTCCGCAACTACTATCGGTTTTTACGGAAACGTAACTGATGTAAACAACGCGCTAAATACTCTGAAATATTGGGCCGGCGCTAGCACGGGTTCCGCAACGATTTCTGTCACGTTATCTGATCGTGGAAACAACGTGACCTATGACCCTGCGACAGGTGCCTATTATCAATACGTTTCCACCGCCGTCACCTGGGAAGGTGCATACAACGCCATCACTGGCGATAACCTTACGCAGGTCAGCACAACAGCAAATGTGTCGACCCGCCAAAATCAAACGCCTGCAAACTGCGCCTATAAATTTAATGGCATGTGTGGGTACTTTGCGACGGTTTATAACGCAACTCAAAACGCATTTATCAACTCAAAGGTTGGTTCAACCCAAGTGTGGTTGGGCGGTTCCGATCGAGTGACCGAAGGAACGTGGGTATGGTCCGACCCAAAGGCGCCTGCGTACGGCAAGCGCTTCTCTAACCAAAATGGATATGGCGCTTCCGGTTCGACCGGCGAAGGTGTTAACTACACAGTCAACGGAACTCAATATAACTACGTTAACTGGAATGGTTCAGAACCGAATAACTCGGGTGGCGAGAGCGCCCTACAAATGCTTTCGGGTAGCACTGGTAACTGGAATGACCTCAATGAAGCAAACGCAACTATGGGGTACGTTGTTGAGTACGGTGGAATTTCTGGAGAAACAGTCTCTTATGCAGCTGCGACAACCACGATCAACGTCAATATCGCATACGCCTCGACAATCTCCGTGGGCCTCACGAACTCTGCCACCACCGCTACGTATCGTGCAGTTAGTCAGCTGACTGCAACCATTAGCCCAGATGGAAAAGTAACTTTTTACGCCAACGGCAAAGCGATCCCAGGGTGCAAGAACAAGTCGGGGACAACAAGTGCGACCTGCAACTGGAAACCAGCACAGATCGGGCGCATCAATATCACCGCCAGCTTTGTCCCAAACAGCAATAACTATCCGAATTCAGCAGCACCCCCTGCGTTAATCGTTGTATCAGCGCGCGGCGGCACTCGCTAGTTCAAAACTCTCAGCACGAACACAGCTTCTCGGTACTACTATCGAGGCATGAGAAAACGCATCGTTCTAACCGTTATGTCAGCTCTCGTTTTAGCGGGAATCACGACCTCTGCTCAAGCGGCAGATCGATATGTAACCGTATCCGGTACTGGCAC
>CAIUHB010000117.1 GCA_903898855.1 uncultured Actinomycetes bacterium
AGGTTCCCGAGACATTCACTGTTGCCTGAGCTAAAAGAGTTCCAGAAATTGGTTGTCCGGTTCCATTGAGATAGGTACGTGCGAGCGCGCCACCATCAGAGGCAAGATTTCCTTGCGGAACTGGATTAGGCAGTACAACCTGAAGCACTGTTGCCGATGGATCACTTCCCAATGGAAGTTCTGCAGCGGTGCCGTTGATTAAGCGAATACGTAATTTATCGCCGGCGCACGCCTGTAAATCTATATTTGAGATGGTTATTGCGCGCACTCTAAAAAATCCTGCAGATGAATCCTGCGCAGTAGGAGCGGCATGCCATTCTTCACCCATTGCAACAAATACTTGTTGATCACATGCAACTGCCTGTTGTGAACCTTGACCGAAAACTAAATTTCCATTTCCCACCGTCACGCTCGCGGCAAAAGTTGTGAGCATGAATGGAATTACTGCAACAAGTGCAACACCAAAAATAATTTTAGATTTAAAACGACCAGCGCCACCGAAATCAGACGTGACTCGACCACTTAGTGGTGAATCTAATCCGCCGGCCACAGGCACTCCTATTCGTTAAAGTCAATCTTCGTTAAATTACATCCTGATAAGACCTAGTAAAACTTGGGTCTAGGCCGCCAAGATTAGCCAGAGCTAGACGGGAATACAAGCGAGGCTCTCACCCCTAGTTCTTGAGCTTGACTGCGCCCTCGCCCTTGGAAATAGCCAAGTCCAGAGCTCGGAAAGCGAAACCGGCGGAATTGGTGGCGGCCGAGCAGAACCCTGGTTCGATGCCAGGGGCGCTCATGGCTACAAAGGAGAGGCTGGCGCTTTTGCCAGCGATACCGCCACTGGTGGAGTAAGCCACTGTGCCACCGAGTGAGTTAAATAGAGCGAGCGCATCGGCAGTCTTACCCGAAATCCGAAGGTTTCCTGAGAGATCGCCACCCAAAAGCAAGGAATCACTCACTGCCGCATCTGCAATTCGCTTATTGAGGGTATCAAAACGAAGGTTGGAGCCAGAAAGGCAGATAAGTGAGAACTCAGATCCGCTTGCCGATAGAGATGGCAAGGTTCCCATTAAAGCGCGAGGGTCCACGGCGATTGAAGCCGGAGCGTGGATTACAAAGTGAGGCTGTTTGACCAAAGGCGCTGCAACCGTGGCCGAGGTTGAATCAGAAAGTGAGCTTGGGAGCGGTGAGCTACTGGAATTGGGGCCGGCCGAGGGAATCGCGGTAAGGGTGTCAGTGCTTGTGTCTGTCAACGAGCCGACCGTGCCGGAATCAAGTGGAAGTACATCTGAAATTGGCGCAATTTGATCGGATTGCGCGTTAAGGTCCTGAGCGTTGGTGGGAACAAAGGTAGCTATGAAGAGCGCGATGAATCCCAGGAATGCCGCTCGAGTAACTAGCTGCATGGAGCGACTTTGACCATGCATCAGGTAATCAACTCGAGCCTTAGCTGAGTCAATGATGCGGTCAAGAGCGGACATACTGCGAAATATACCTCTCTACTTGCTCGATGAAGTAGTAGCCGAGGGGCTCGATGAAGTGCTTGGAGATTTCGTAAATTCAATCATCCCAATCTTCTCCATCTGAATAACAATTTGGCGCTTGAGCGCTTCGTTTCCAACCTTGTAGGCATAGAAGTTTGCCGCCTGCAAGAAATCTGCTCGTGATGGTGAGATTTTTTCCAGGGCGAATATCTGTTTGCCCATCGCATTCATATCATTGCGATTGTATGCCTCTTTGGCGAGGAAAAGTCGAGGACCTGGGCAACGAGGGTGATCATCGATGACCTGCTGAGCATAGGTATCTAGAACTTTGCTCCCCTGGTTTTGGAGCATGAAATATCCAGCATCAAAGTACATCGAGCACGGTAGATAGCCATTGGATGTGTAGTGAACCTGAGTTTTTGGATTTGAGGCATGCTTCTCAAGAGCGTTGAGAAATGTGAGCGATGCGGATGTGAAATTCACGCCAACGAATAGTGAGACCACTAGAGCCAGGCCAGTGAAATATCTAATTCCTTGAAAATTCCAATAAACCTGTGGTGGAACGGCGTTCGCCTTTGGTACACAGTAAGCCTTGCCGATGACGAATCCCGCAATTCCCCAGAATAAGTATTTATTAGGGATTGTGATTGGGCTTACCGCTGAGTTTGTAAGGAACACAAAGGCAAAGAGCAGCAAAGCCAAATATTGCTTTTTCTTCTCTGGCTCTCGATCAATAATGATGAGGAATGAGCGGATCAAAGCGGCTATCAGAAGAACTAATACAGCGACTCCAACAATTCCGAGAGTTGCCAGTGATTGCACAGTTGCCGAGTGAGCATCATTCGAAAGGATTGTGGGGAATTGTTTAACTGAGTCAATAGTTCGATATTGCTCATAGAAATTTCCATATTGATCTGGTCCAACGCCAAAAATCGGATTATGTAAAAAGGTATTAAGCGCTGCAACCCAGAACTGTCCACGAATTTTTACTTGTGCATCATTTCCTAATACCGGAATGAATTTGCCCAGAAACGGCATTAGGAATATGCCTTCAATCCAGATGATGAACGCAATCGTCGTAAATGCAGACCTGGCGTTGAGGGAGAGGTTTCGCTTAGGAAGTTTCTTCCAACCATAACTTGCTGCAATGGCGATAAGTGCAATAGCAATATCTACGTAAGCCTGTCGGCGCCCGGCAAGCCACAATGAGTAAACCGAGCTAGCTGTACCGAGTGCGAGAATTACCTTAGTGCGAAGCGTGGAATTAATTAAGATATATAAGACAAGCGGGAAAGCGGTTCCCAAAAGCGCGGCAAAGAAATCTTGATTTCCAAGTGTGCTTGTGACGCCGGTATCGCCGGGAAGTGTAAAGAATTTGTAGAACTGAAGGATTCCAATTGTCGAGACCACCCAGACACCGAGCAGGTAGATCGAAATCAATCTGCGAACTTGGATTTCAGTGAACTGACTATGGAAAATTGCCACAACTAATAAACAGAGAAGTGAAACCAGGCCAGCATGTCTACCCGTATCTCCCGTGAGTGATGCAATCGGATCATTGCTAAATAAAGTTGAAATTAAGGCAACGCCAAGTAAGAGCCAGATAATTTGAACTACTCGGCCAGAGAAGAGAAATCGCCCTGGCTTAAGCAAGATAAATGCACCAAAGAGGGTTGCAATCAATATGAAAGTTACGAATTCGGGTGCGCCATTCTTATCGAAGGCGTGCGGGAATATGGAGTTCGGGATGTGGACTACGGCCAGGAGGATGAAGAGCGCTCCGGTAGCAAGGACGAGGCGATTCTCTCTTATCTTCTGCAACATATAGATAAGTATAAGTCGAAACCGACTTAGGGTTTATTTCAGCACAACTCCCAGCTCGGCCGAGAGGGATTGAGCCAGCTTTGGCGCAAAGCCCCACTCGCTTATAAGAGATGTATAGCGCTGGATATCTAATTGATCGGGTTTAGCGCCAGTCTTTACCGCGCGAATCATCAAATTGCGAGGCGTGTGCTCTCCCCCAACGAATTCAATCGCCTCAACGCGATACCCCAAAAGGCGAAGAATCTGGCAGCGGATGGAATCAGTGAGGATATCCCCGAGTCTTTCTTTGAGCAGGCCTTGCTTGGTGACCAATGACCAAGGTTCGGGAATTGATTGCATCTGACTCTGAAGATCGTGGTGACAACATGGCGCTGCCAAAATAAGTCCGGCGCCATTCTTTACCGCCCAAGCAAGCGCGTCATCAGTTGCGGTGTCACAGGCATGCAAGGCGATCGCCACATCAACTTCTGTCTTGGTGGTGGCAGCAATTTCTTCTGCACGAAATTCAATACTTTCTTCAATTCCCAGTTTCTTCGCGATGCCAGCGTTGCGCGCTCTGGACTCTTCCCGCACGTCAATGCCAACAACATGAACTGGCTTTTCATGTTTGCGAAGGTATTGATGCGCAGCAAAAGTTAGGTATGCATGGCCACAACCAAGATCGACAATCTCGAGTGGATCGCTGGCGCTGGGTTGCTTTAACTGACCAGCGGAAATTGCAGCTTCAACTGTTGGTGCAAGTAAGCGCAAGAACTCCTCGACTTGTTTAAATTTATCTTGGCGCGAAGGTCTGATATGTCCAGCCGAATCCGAAATCCCAATTTCAATAAGATAAGGATCTGCCGAATCAAGTAGGCGGACCTTCTTCTTATCGTGAGCTAAATCTTGAACGCGCTCCCCTTTAGTTTCATGAACCATCGCCTCACCTTTTTTGGTTATGCGAATGGAGAAGGAGCCATATGTGGAGTCCACCAAAATATTGGCAAAACCCGAAGCGAGAAGTTCTGTGAGCGCAGGGTCCTTTGGCTCATAATTCTTTGTTGTAGTTCGAACTCCATCATTACCCATCGTTTGGATGAATATTCCGGACTTTAAGGAAACCGGTTTGAGATCAACTCGCTCAAGAGGTTGCTCCATATTGCGTCGCCGACCAGAAAGTACCGCACGCACAAATGTCTCGGTATCGGAAATTCGCGCTGCCGCGGTTTGGAGTGCCGCTTCTAGATCAATGGCCACTTAGACCTCTGTTAACGCTTTTGCGATTGTTGCTTCAAATACCTCAAGTGGCTGTGCGCCAGAAATTCCATATTTCATATCGACAACAAAGAATGGGACTCCATTTGCGCCAAGTTGGGCAGCAAGTTGGTGGTCAGCCTTCACCTGATCTGCGAACTTATCTGACTCCAATAGTTCTTTCGCCTGAGCCTTATCTAGTCCAGCCTCTTCCACGATTGCCAACAGATCTTCATGGCTAAAGAGCGGCTTGGACTTCTCGAAATAACCTGAGTACATCGCCTCGAGTAGTACATCTTCCTTACCCAGCTCCTTTGCCCAAGCTAGAAGCCTGTGGGCATCGGCGGTATTTCCAGAAAGCGTGTTATCCAGTTCATAGCAAAGGCCTTCGCCATCAGCGATGGAGCAGACATTGGCCTGCATTTCGCGGACCTGATCAATATCGAGTTTGTACTTTTGTGCAAGCAATTGTGTGGTGGGGGTGGTCTCAGTGATATCTGGCTGTAATTGGAAGGCGCGATGTCGGACTTCGATGGTCGCACGGATTGCCGGCGGCACATTGGCCAGAGCCTTTTCGAGTCGACGCTTGCCGATGAAGCACCATGGGCATACGACATCCGACCAGACATCAATAATCATGAGTGAAGTCTAGGGCCAAGGCAAGATGCAAGCACTTCGCATTTAGCGTAAATCTGCTCGAGCTCTTAAACTTAAGCCATGCTCGCAATCGCTAACCGCTGGTACTTCACTCGCCGCTTGGTTATCGATCTTTGCCGCACCTCTGCCACTTGTTGCTGAGGCCTCTCCTTCGCGCTCGGGCCACTTGCAGGCCAAAAGTTTTATTCAATACTTATTAGCAATTCCATCGATATCAATTTACAAAAATAGGAGCCCCAAATGACTTTGTACAACAACATCACTGAAGTAGTTGGCAACACCCCACTCGTTCGACTGAACCGCATCACCGACGGTGCTGCGGCTCAGGTTTACGCAAAGCTTGAGTTTTATAACCCAACCAGCACCGTTAAAGATCGCATCGGAATTGCAATGGTTGATGCAGCGGAGCGTTCAGGTCAATTAAAGCCGGGCGGAACAATTATTGAAGCAACATCTGGAAATACAGGTATCGCACTCGCTATGGTCGGCGCCGCTCGTGGGTACAAAGTTATTCTCACCATGCCAGATTCCATGTCTAAAGAACGACGTGCACTTCTTCGCGCATTTGGTGCCGAGCTTGTACTAACCCCTGCTGCAGAAGGAATGCGCGGAGCGGTTGCAAAGTCAGAAGAACTTGGCCAACAACCAGGCGCAGTTCTAGTTCGCCAATTCGCAAACGAAGCTAATCCAGAGATTCACCGCAAGACCACAGCTGAAGAAATTTGGCGCGATACCGATGGCAAAGTCGCAGCACTCGTTGCTGGTATCGGCACTGGCGGAACAATCACAGGTACCGGTCAGGTGCTTAAGCAGAAGAATCCAGATATCAAGGTCTTTGCCGTAGAGCCAGCTGCATCACCAATTCTCAACGGCGGTAAGCCAAGCGGCCACCCACTTCAAGGAATTGGACCAAACTTCATTCCAGAGATTTTGGATACCAAGGTTTATGACGAGGTATTCGATGCGCCAAATGATGAATCACTTGCAACTGCTCGTCGCGCAGCTAAAGAAGAAGGCATACTTGCCGGAATTTCTTCGGGCGCCGCACTTTGGGCAGCTCTACAAGTTGCAAAGCGACCAGAGTTTGCTGGAAAGATCATTGTCGTGATCATTCCTTCCTTTGGTGAGCGTTACCTATCAACCGCTCTCTTTGAAGGTCTAACTGACTAATTATGTTTAAGCGCATCAACGAAGATCTAGAAACTGCTCTTCGCAGGGATCCAGCAGCACGCAATAAATTAGAAGTGCTGCTGGCCTACCCTGGCGTTCATGCGCTCTGGAACCACCGCGTCGCTCACTTCCTCTGGAGCCATGGTTTGAAATTAGCTGCTCGCCTCTTCTCGGAGTGGTCACGCACGCTGACTGGAATCGAGATTCACCCCGGCGCCACTATTGGTCGCCGCTTCTTTATTGATCATGGAATGGCAGTAGTCATCGGTGAAACTACAGTCATTGGCGATGATGTACTTCTCTATCATGACGTCACTTTGGGTTCGCGTGGTTTTTCTCAAGGCAAGCGCCACCCAACCATCGGAAACAATGTAATTATCGGTTCCGGTGCCCGAGTCCTCGGCAACATCACAATCGGCGAGGGTTGCCGAATCGCTGCAAACGCGGTTATTACTGAAAACATTGCCGCAAAAACCGTGGAGTTTTTCTACCAAATCTAAACTAGGCTCTTGCTATGGCCGATGTGAAAATCACTTTTCTCGGTGCCGCCGGGACGGTAACCGGTAGCCGCTTTCTGGTTTCTACCCAGAACTCCTCAGTGCTCGTTGATTGCGGAATGTTTCAAGGCGATCGCGAGACCGAGGCGCTAAATCGAAGTGCGCCAACTATCGAGACTTCGAATCTTTCGGCAGTAGTTTTAACTCACGCGCACCTAGACCATTGCGGTTTCCTGCCGGTATTAACTAAGAACGGCTACAAAGGCCCAATCTTTTCTACCCATTTCACAAAAGAGCTAGCTGGGCTGGTGCTCCGAGATTCAGCTCACCTACAAATGGATGATGCAAAGTTCAATGAAGAACCAGGCTTATATAACTTGAGTGATGTCGAGAAAACTCTGGAGAAATTTAAGGATTGTAATTATCGAACACCAATCCATATCAATGATGAATTTAGCGTCACCTTCTATCCCGCAGGACATATTTTAGGTTCCAGTTTTATTCTGCTGGAAGTAGCTGGCAAGAAGCTTCTCTTCACCGGCGATATGGGGCGCGCCAACCATCCACTCCTCGCGGCTCCAGATGTCGCTCCTGCGGGAAATATCGATGCAGTTATTTCAGAGTCAACATACGGCGATCGAATTCACGAAACTCCAGTTGAGCTCTTTGCTCAGGAGATCAATGCCGCGCTCAAACGCGGTGGCCA
>CAIUHB010000118.1 GCA_903898855.1 uncultured Actinomycetes bacterium
GCCGCCGCCACAGCCAAGAAATGGCAAGCGCTAGGAGTCCTGAGTGGCTATTTTCTAGATTTATTGAGTGGTTTAACAACTCTTAAAGTATATGGTCGTACCAAACTTCAAAAAGCTCGTATTCAAAAAGTCGGTGATGACTATCGAAAAGAGACCATGAAAGTCTTGCGCATCTCCTTTCTCTCATCACTCGCCCTAGAACTTATCGCTACATTATCTGTCGCACTTATTGCCGTTTCTATCGGACTTCGATTAGTTGGAGGATCACTTAGCTTAGAGACTGCGTTGATTGTTTTAATTTTGGCACCCGAGGTTTATTGGCCAATCCGGCAGGTGGCTGGATATTTTCATGCCGCCGCCGACGGCATGGAGGTTTTTGGCGAGTTATATGGAATCTTGGACCGACCAGAAAGTAATGGTTCTATCTCCATTGAATCGTTTAGCGCCGTAAGCTGGAGTGATCTGGTTGTTCATTATGGTTCTCGCGCAGCAATTCAAATTCCCGCGGGGATTGCTAAAGCTGGAGAAGTTCACCTAATCGTTGGTCCATCTGGTTCAGGTAAAAGCACCTTGGCAAAACTCTTGCTTGGTTTCAAAACTCCCTCCTCGGGAGAAATCCTTTTTAATTCTCAACAGGGTTTACAACCAATCTCACAACTGGAGAAATCATCTCTGCGTTCTCTAATCTCTTGGATGCCACAAGAGCCAAAATTTCCGGTGGGTACTATCAGAAGTATTCTTTTAGATGCCAAAGCGGATGCAAGTGATGTTGAACTTGAGCAAACACTTAGAAGTGTTGCTCTAGAAATTGGCGATTTAGCTAATGGTCTTGCCACCAAGCTAGGAGCGCTTCATCAACCTTTATCCGTTGGTCAGTTACGCAAAATTGCATTAGCTAGAGCGTTGCTTAAGGATGCTGAAATGCTAATTGTCGATGAGCCCTCCGCATCGGTTGATGATGTCAGTGAGGAAATTATTCATAAGGTGTTATCGGAATTCGCAAGCAAAGGCAAGGTTGTCATAGTTATAACTCATCGCTCCTTCGCGATTGCAAAAACCGATTCGATGACTGTGATGAAGACATGAAGCTAATTCTTAAGAACCTGCATGGGCAGTGGAGAGAACTTGGATACTCAATCGCCCTTGGCTCCTTCGCGCTGAGTGCTTCAGTGGGATTGCTTGCTTGCAGCGCCTGGTTAATCTCTATGGCCTCAACCAGGCCGCCAGTACTTGTACTAGAAGTTGCTATCGTCGCTGTTCGCTTCTTCGGACTTTCTAGAGGAGTTTTTAGGTACTTTGGCCGCATCCTGGAACACAACTCGGCGCTCAATATTCAAACCAACCTTCGAATTTCCATATACGAAAAGGTCTCTGGTTTATTGCCAACTACATTGCTTGAGTACAAACGTGGCGCGGTAATGCAACAAATCGTCAGTGATGTTGAAGGTGTGCAAGATATCTGGCTTCGCCTCGCAGCACCTTGGATAACTGCGTTTATCTCTGGTATTGCGGGTTTAGCAATAATTTATGCGCTCCTGCCCTCGCTCGCCTTAATTCTTACTTTGTTATTTATCGCAACTGCGCTGATCTCTCCAATCTTGGCGGCATTGTCGCAATCAGCACTTTCACAGCGTGCCAATGAAGCGGAACTCTTCGCGGAAATCATGCAGGGAAGTGAAAGCGTGAACGAATCGATTATTTACGGCTATCAAGAGAAGCTTTTCAATCAGATTGAATTATTACAAGATTCGCTCACTGTTACCGAGAATCGGGCCGCTAAATGGTCTGGTGTGGCCGGTGCCTTTAACTCAAGTGCACTCGGTATCTCCCTCATCACTTCTGCCATCATGGCTGCTTCAGCTTATTCTCGAGGCGCCCTTGCTGGGGTTAATGTCGCCGTGCTGATTTTGCTGCCATTAGCTATTTTCGATGGTCTAAGCACTCTACCCGTTGCATTTGTTCGCACTAAAAGGGCTTTGGATTCAGCTAAGTCACTTGAACCCATTTTGAAAATTCAGAGCCCCTGGGAAATCGAAAAGATTCATATCCAAGATCAATTCTGCGAATTAAGAATTGAGAGTGTTCGACCATTGATAGGGGGTCGAGAATTACCAATCTTTAACGGTGTGGCACATCCCGGTCACCCACTAATTATCATGGGCAAGAGTGGACTTGGTAAATCATCGCTTCTAAATTCTATTTTGGGATTTATAGAATTTACTGGAAATATTTCGGTAAATGGAGTTTCGGTTAAGGATATTGAAAAGGATCTCTTCGCTACTCTTTTACAAGATGATTATCTTTTCAACACAAGTATTAGAGAGAATTTAAAAATTGGCTCTTCGGATGCGAGCGATTCTCAATTAATGGAGGTGCTAAGCCTCGTTGAACTAGATGGCCTAGTGAATTCACTTGAGCAAGGGCTGGACACTGTTATTGGAACATTTGGGTATAACTTCTCAGGTGGAGAGAAGCAACGATTTAAACTAGCTCGAGTACTGCTCCGGAAGAGTCAAATCTTCTTACTTGATGAACCTTTTGAATTTCTAGAGAGTGAGCAAGCCGATCGCATCGCTACTAAAGTCAATGAATATTTAGCAAGTCGAACGGTAGTAATCATTTCGCATTTACCGCTACCCTTGGCTTTATGAGCGCCGAGATAAATAACGGTTCACGTAGCCACGATGCACCAACAGGTACGACGCTAAATGATTTTATGGCAACCGGCTGGGCTCCTACTCCGCTGGAAGGTTTAAAACCAGTTGCTGGCGCTAGCTTCGCCGCTGCTCGTCGCAAGAAATTATCGGCGATGTATCCAGGCAAGTTGCTTCTTATTCACGCAGGTGGATTAAAGGTTCGCAGCAACGATACTGATTACCGATATCGTCCACACACTGCTTTTGCTTGGCTAACTGCCATGGAAGCTGGCGATGCAACTGCCGATGCCGTACTCGTGTTTGAACCGACGGTGACCGGACATAATGAAATTCTTTTTATTCGCCCAAGATCAACTCGCGACACCGAAGCTTTCTATCGCGATGCTCGATACGGCGAATTTTGGGTAGGCCGCAGACTTACTGTGGAAGAGACTAAAACCCGTTATCTCATTGAGACTGCTCACCTTGATTCACTCGATTCGCATATCCAAGGTAAAGATGTCCTAGATCTAAATAATAAGGAATTTGAAACGGCCCTCTCTGAACTGCGTTTAATCAAAGATTCTCATGAAGTCGCCGAGATGCAGAAGGCAATTGATGCCACTCATCGTGGCTTCGCCGACATGGTTCGAGTTCTGCCAGCTGCAACAAGCCAGCCTCGCGGTGAACGTATTGTGGAGAGCGCCTTCTTTGGTCGCGCTCGACTAGAAGGAAATGATTTGGGTTATGAAACTATCGCCGCCTCTGGTTCACATGCCTGCATCTTGCACTGGATCCGAAACGATGGAGATGTCCGACCTGGTGAGCTGATTCTGATTGACGCCGGCGTTGAAGTTGATTCCTACTACACAGCCGATATCACCAGAACGCTTCCTATCAACGGTAAGTTCACCGAAGCCCAACGCAAGATTTATATGTTGGTCTATCAAGCCCAACGCGCAGCAATGGCAGCTGTAAAGCCCGGCGCTAAATTTAAAGATATTAATCTCGCTGGGCAAGAAGTACTTGCTCAAGGGTTAGCCGAGATGGGCGTATTGCCTATTAGCGCCGAAGAATCTATGAAACCCGAAGTTGGTCTTCATCGCCGTTGGACTGTGCACGGCGTGAGCCATATGTTGGGAATGGATGTCCACGATTGCGCGCAAGCGCGTGCCGATCAATATGCCGATGGCGTACTAGCCGCC
>CAIUHB010000119.1 GCA_903898855.1 uncultured Actinomycetes bacterium
AATGGTGGAGCTGGAAATGTTTCCGCATCTGGCGCAACTTCAAACACTGGCGGTGGAGGTGGCGGTGGAGGTGATCAATGTAAAGATGGCGGCAAAGGTGGATCCGGAATAGTCATTTTGCGATATCTCAATGACATTCCATATCCAAATGTGAATGTCGCTTACCCAACGGTCACCGGAACTTTAAGTGCGAGATATCTAGCGACGAACTTCAATGGTCTTGCTAAAACTTGGGCCGATGTCTCTTCCAACAAATATGACATCACCGATGTAAGTGGTTCTCCGTACACAGCAATCGCAGATACCTCGACCGTGGGAAATAGTGCGAGCAATCAATATGCGGTCACTGGAATTACCACCGATAAATTTAAAATGCCATTTACGGCATCATCTACGTACACAACGTTCTATGTCGCCAGATATACCAGCCCAACTGCCTCAAATAGAAGGCGCATCCTAAGTACTGATGCTGCAACCAACTGGCTCTCCGGCTTTTATTCAAATGCGAGTGGTATTTCCGGCGTAGCTTTCCATGGTGTCTGGATTACTCAACAGCTTACTGATCCAAATGGCACATCGCCTTTTATGGGCTTGGTAATTTCAACCGACCAACAAGCACTTCACAGATCCCAACGTGTCGATCAAACTTCAAATGGCGCCGTTGGAACATCTCAAACGCCATTGCTAGCTGTCAATAATTACAATTCAGAGGTTTCGGACTGGCAGATACTTGAGATGATTGTTTATTCAACTCAATTGAGTGCAAGTGACATCCAAGCAGTTGAAAACTATTTATATAACCAGTACTTCCGCGGCGTTAATTACAGCGCGCTCACAGTGGCCGCTGGAAAAAATCCCCAATATCGAATTCCTACGACTCTAAATGTCAGCGTTCGAACCCAGAGCCGTGTTACTTTTAAAATCAACGGAAAAGTTATTCCTGGTTGTAACCGAATCCTCAGTACGTCCACGACAGCTACTTGCCGATGGTTGCCATCCCAGCACACTCAATTTGTGATCACCTCCACCGCGGTCCCGGTCAACAGTAATTTCGATGCAACGACCTCCTCAGCTTCGGTGAATGTGGTACCAAGAACTAATACTCGCTAGTTAATAGTTAATCCGAGCCTAGGCATAGACTTATGGCGTGCCAAGCTCCCGAGTCGCCAAAACCAAGAATGGCTTTGCGCCAAAAGTGTGTGAGCGATGCAATCTCCCCTTTGAATGGCGCAAGAAGTGGGAACGCAACTGGGCTGAGGTTAAGTACTGCAGCAATAAGTGTCGAGATAATAAATGAAACGCATTATCTATATTCCTTTTGATCACCTCCACAGAAAATTTGGCGCGCTAAAAACAGCCGACCCCAAAGTGGATCTCATCGCGATGGTAGAAAGCGCGCGCATGACGACTGGGCCAAAGTGGCATCCAGAGCGTCTCTATTTCATGATCTCTGCTGCACGACACTTCGCCGAGGAACTCCGCGCCGAGGGCTTCACTGTTGAATACGTCCATGCCCCAACAACAATCGACGGGCTGAATTCCATCCAAGAGAAATACGGCCAGCTTCCTTTAATCTGCGCCGAACCCTCTTCCTTTACCCAATATGAATCACTCAAGGAATATGGCGCTGTATTTCTGGCAAATGATTTCTTTTTAACTCCTAGAGAATTATTTGCTTCCTGGGCTTCATCCCAAAAGAACTATTTGATGGAGAATTTCTATCGCAAGCAGCGAGTTCGACTCAATATATTTATGGAGGGCGATGCCCCTGTAGGTGACTCCTGGAATTACGATAAAGAGAATCGTCTGCCACCGCCAAAGAATTATGAAGGTCCGGATTACCTGCTTCATGAAGAAGATAAAATCGACCGTGAAGTCGCGAAGCAACTCGGACATCAACCAACTGGCGTATGGGCAACAACGAGAGCTGGCGCGCTTGCGCAATTAAAGAATTTTATCGAAAACCATTTCAACGATTTTGGTCCGTTGGAAGATGCAATGACTACCCAAAATTGGGCAGTACATCATTCGCTGCTCTCCCCTTATCTCAATATCGGATTGCTGCATCCTGCTGAAGTTATTGCCGCGGCGGAGAAGGCTTTTAAGAGCGGAAAGATTTCCATTGAATCAGCTGAGGGATTTGTACGCCAAATAATTGGTTGGCGAGAACATGTCAATGGAATGTATTGGCACCTCGGTGCTGCCTATAAAAAGCAGAACCATCTCAACGCCAACCGCAAACTCCTTCCGCTCTTCACGGATCCGAAGAAGACCTCTATGAATTGCATGAA
>CAIUHB010000120.1 GCA_903898855.1 uncultured Actinomycetes bacterium
CGCGAGCTGGATCTGCCCGCCAGAAACGCTCGAAGAGTTGTTTGTGCTCGCGCTCATTAAAGCCAATTCCATAATCACGAACCGTAACTGCCGCCTCATTGTCGCTCTCACCGACATAAATATCGACATGCTTATCTTCCCGATGATCTATGGCGTTAGTAATGAGGTTTCGCAAGATTCTTTCAATTCGGCGGGAATCAGCATCGATGGTGATGGCGCGAGCAGGTGCGTGAATAGTGATGATTCGCTCGCGACTTGGGTGAACGTAGTCAACGGTCTTGCGCACCAACGCAGTTAAATCGATGGGCGCAATATCAAGTACAGCTGCTTCGGCATCGAAGCGACTAACTTCTAGTAAGTCGGTCAGCAGCCCCTCGAATCGTTCAATTTGAGCAACGAGAAGTTCGGCACTCCGCTGCACATTAGGTTCAAAGTTATCTTTCGCGGCATAAATTACTTGAGAGGCCATACGAATGGTTGTGAGCGGGGTTCGGAGTTCATGCGAAACATCAGAGACGAAGCGTTGCTGTAAACGAGAGAGGTTTTCCAGGCGATTAATCTGTTGCTTTAGGGATACCGCCATCTCATTAAATGCATAACCAAGCCGAGCAATCTCATTCTCACCTTTAACCATCATGCGCTGCTCTAGATCGCCGGCGGTAAGTTGTTCAGCAATCAGCGCCGCCTCGCGAACTGGTGAGATAACTTGGCGAATAATCAACCAGGTAATTAATCCGAGCAGAAATACCAGCGCGATTCCAGTTAACCAGAGCGCCTTATTAATCAAGTTCGAGGTTTGTTGCTGTTGGGAAAGACTGAAGAGAACGAAGTACTCGAACTTTCCCGCTTGCGGAACGGAGATTAAGTTGCCGACCGCGATTCCTTTCTCCATTACTCCCGTTGAATATTGAAGCGTAACTCGCTGCCAGACATTCATTTTTCCAGTGCGAGTTTTAGCGCGAAGCGAATCCGGAATTGAGGAGGGAGAGAGGTAGTTAGATGTTCCCTGAAATATCTCGCCCTTCTTGGCTATCGTCGTCGTTGGAAAGAGCGCTACTTCACGTCCAGCACTTTGGCCATTGATATTAGGAACGGTGAGAATCGCATCAATTACCTTCTTTAAATCTGGTTTTGATTGATACTGCTCAATGGCTAACTGCAGCTCAGCTGATTGCGCTGAAGATTCTGCATCTGCCAGCGAGACGCTTAACTTCTCATTAAAAATACCGTGGGCGAGCTGGGTAGAGAGCGCAGATCCGACCAAAGTGATGATTCCAACTGAGAGCAGAACGATTGTTGCCGTAACGCGCCAAGCTAGCGAGCTTCTCCATTTAGATGAGAACGAACTCACTCCCCTGTGCCACCTTGGGTACCCGCTTTATAACCAATTCCTCGAACTGTGACAATCAACTCTGGATTTTCTGGATCTAATTCAATCTTGGAACGTAAACGTTGGATGTGGACATTTACCAAACGAGTATCTGTTGCATGTTGGTAACCCCAGACCTCACTAAGCAGAGCTTCGCGAGTAAAGACTCGACCAGGCTCCTTGGCAAGTGCAACCAAGAGATCAAACTCCAAGCGCGTAAGTGGAATGATTTTTCCATCGCGATTAATTGTGTGGGCTACTTGATCAATACGAATTCGTCCGAGTTGCAATGAATCATTCTCAACGATTGGCGCCCTGCGCAAGCGCACTTTGATGCGAGCGACTAGCTCGGAAGGTTCAAAAGGTTTGACCATATAGTCATCGGCGCCAGCTTCAAGTCCCAAGACCACATCTTGGGTATCACTCTTTGCCGTGAGCATCACGATGGGAACCATTGACTCTGCGCGAATTTGTCTGGCTACTTCAATTCCATCAATACCTGGAAGCATTACATCTAACAAAATTAAATCGGGGTTCTGAGCGCGGAAGAGCTCCATCGCTTGATCGCCCCGATTTACTAAATCAACTTCAAAGCCAGCACCATTGAGAACGATGCCCAGCATTTCTGCAAGATCTTGGTCGTCATCAACGACCATGATCAGAGTCATTAGCTACCGTGCTCCCAAGAGTTAAGGTAAAGATCTTGTGCCTCGGTCAATACATCGATCTTTCCGCCCATGCTCTCTAGCTTGAGGCGAGCAACTTCCTTATCGATGGTGGCTGGAACATTGTGGAGACCGGCGCCAAGGTTCTTTGCCTCCTTGAGCAACCATTCTGCTGTTAGTGCTTGATCAGAGAATGACATATCCATTACTGAAGCTGGGTGACCTTCGGCGGCGCCGAGGTTAACCAAGCGGCCTTCGGCAAGGAGCAGAATGCGACGACCATCAGCCATCACGTACTCATCTGTCTGGTGGCGAATCTTTGAATTCTTGGTCTTGGCATTCTTCTCTAGCCAGGCAACATCAATTTCAATATCGAAGTGACCAGCGTTAGAGAGAATTGCGCCATCCTTCATTACCTTGAAGTGCTCTTCCCGAAGGACGTCGCGGTTTCCGGTAACTGTTACATAGAAGTCGCCATACTTGGCTGCTTCATGCATTGGCATCACGCGATATCCCTGCATCATCGCATCGAGCGCCTTGGTTGGATCAATTTCGGTAACGATGACATCTGCGCCCATGCCCTTTGCGCGCTCGGCGACGCCCTTGCCGCAGTAGCCAAAGCCAGCGACTACGACAACCTTGCCAGCAACGAGTGAGTTAGTGGAACGGAAGATTGCATCCATAGTGGACTGTCCGGTGCCATAACGGTTATCGAACATATGCTTGGTATCGGTGTCGTTGACCGCGATCATTGGGAATTTAAGCGCGCCATCTTTTGTCATTTGGCTTAAGCGAATAACGCCAGTGGTGGTCTCTTCGCAACCGCCGATGATGCCGTCGATAAGTTCGGTGCGTGTTGTGTGAAGAGTATTTACTAGGTCGCAACCATCATCAAATACCAAGTGCGGCTTAATATCTAGGGATGCATTGATGTGGCGGTAGTAGCCATCGCGATCAATTGCATTATGGGCAAAGACATTGATACCGAATTCATGGACGAGCGCCGCGGCGGTATCGTCTTGAGTGGAAAGTGGGTTTGAAGCACAGAGTGCGAGCTCGGCGCCACCGGCCTTAAGTGCGCGCATCAAGTTTGCGGTCTCTGTGGTGACGTGCATACATGCCGAGATACGAACACCCTTAAATGGTTGTTCCTTCTCAAAGCGTGCACGGATTTGTGCCAAGACAGGCATGTTGCGCTCTGCCCATTCAATTCGCTTGCGTCCTTCTGCAGCTAGCGCTGGATTGGCAACATCATGTGCAACATTTGTATCTACGGACACGGTTAACTCCTCAAATTCCATTCGGTTATGGCGTTAGGTTACCCGATGTACTGCTCAGTACTTAATTCTGAGCGATTGTTGCCTGCGCCTCTTTTATAACAGCCTCAAGTACCTCTTGAGAGTCAGCCTCAACATTGAGGCGAAGTAGGGGCTCGGTATTGGAAGGCCGGACATTAAACCAGTATCCCCTGCCTTGGACCGTGATGCCGTCGAGCTCATCTATTTCATGATTGTGAGAGTAACTATGACGAATGCGATTTAACGCAGCAGCGGTATCAGCAACAGTTGTATTGATCTCCCCGCTAGCAATGTATCGGTTATAGGGAGATAAGAGCGCAGATAGTTTCTGATCACTCGCGCTTAACTCGGTTAAGGCATAGAGCGCGGCAAGCATTCCGGAATCGGCTCGCCAAAATTCTGCAAAATAGAAATGTCCGGAGTGTTCGCCGCCAAATATGGCACCG
>CAIUHB010000121.1 GCA_903898855.1 uncultured Actinomycetes bacterium
ACATAGTGAATCAAAACTTAGAACGGTACTTTGGCAGTTTGCGGGGGAGCAGATTCCTCCTACGCTGATGAGTCAATTAGAGCGACTCACATCACACCTCGACGACGATTATTTGCAGACTCTTATTACCGACGAGGAGATTGCGGCGCTTTATCAACGAATATCTGCGCTTATTGAAACTGGCTGCTTCCCATATCCCTCTAGTGATTGGCCAGCGGTTCCTTGGCCCCCTTTTTAACATCACGAGAGTTAGTATTTGGTCATGATTAGCTGGCCCGATGTTGCGATACCTCCACTGGAGCCAAATTATCAACTCCCTGATTTGCGAGTAAAGGCGAGCTCCGGTTTAGAGACGATATCTGGTTCCGATATTTTCACTCTCTACGTTTGTGGAATTACGCCATACGACGCAACTCACCTTGGTCATGCAGCGACGTATCTCACTTACGATTTGATTCAGCGCTACCTTTTGGCGCAAGGCAGAAAAGTAATTTTTGCCGAAAATGTAACTGATATAGATGACCCATTATTCGAGCGAGCAAAGCGCGATAATTGCGATTGGCAGGAGCTGGCAACCAGCCAGATAGATCTTTTCAGGTCTGATATGAGCTCACTACATATACTTCCACCGAAATCTTTTATTGCCGTAACAGAAGTGATTCCACTGATAATCAGTTGTGTCGAAACCCTTATGCGCAAGGGCTTTGCATACAAAGTTGATCAAGATATCTATTTTGACATCAAAAATTTCAAATCTCGACTTCCTATCACTGAGGCAGAGGCTCGCGTCATATTTGCAGAACGCGGCGGCGATCCAGAACGGCCTGGAAAACGGGATCCGCTTGATCCTTTACTCTGGCTGGCGCACAGAGAAGGGGAGCCAGAATGGGCGGCCTCATTTGGTTCCGGTCGACCTGGCTGGCATATTGAGTGTTCAGCTATAGCGCTTCGATATTTGCTTGGTCCAGATTTTGAAAGGTCCACAGAAAGAACAATCTCTTTGCAAGGTGGAGGCAGCGATCTAATTTTTCCTCATCACTTCATGTCTGGCGCACAGGCTGAAGCACTAACTGGCTCACCTTTTGCGCGCACCTATCTTCATGCCGGAATGATGGGTCTGGACGGCGAGAAAATGAGCAAGAGCAAAGGAAATCTAATCTTTGTTTCATCGCTTTTACGCGATGGCGTAGATCCCATGGTGATTCGTCATGCGCTCATGTCAGATCATTACAGCAAAGATCGTATGTGGACCGATGAGCATTTACATAGGAGCAAGCGCTCCATAGATCGAATTCGCCTGGCCTTGGCTAAGCAAGAGGTTTCCGGAGTCGATACATTGATGAGTTCCATCGGCGTTGCACTTTCCAAAGATTTAGATACCCCAACTGCGCTAGAGCTATTGGATAAATGGGCTGATTTAGAGATATCTAATCAAAGCGTTGGCACAACCCCTCCGGGTGCGATATCTAGATATCTTGATGCCATCTTGGGTTTAGCCCTCTAATACCGCCCTGGGGTACGCTTTACTCATATGAGAACAAATACGTCACGTCCCAATATCCCTGCGGGATCTCTACGTAAAGCTCTCTGCGATCGCGTTGTAATCGCCGATGGCGCGATGGGAACAATGCTTCAGGCGGCAAACCCCTCCCTAGAAGATTTCCAGGGACACGAGGGATGTAACGAAATCCTCAATGTTTCCAGACCCGAGATCGTAAAGAGCGTTCACCGTGAATATCTCAACTCTGGCGCTGATGCGATTGAGACAAATACTTTTGGTGCCAATTGGGCGAACCTCGCTGAATATGGAATTGAAGATCGAATTTACGAATTAGCACATGCCGGAGGATTACTTGCGCGCCAAGTTGCCGATGAATTCTCTACTCCCGATAAACCTCGATGGGTCCTTGGATCACTCGGGCCAGGCACAAAGCTCCCAACCCTAGGTCACACCGAATATTCATTTTTAAAGAAGGCGTACTTCACGGCCTCACAGGCCTTGGTAGATAGTGGAGTAGATGCCCTACTCATTGAAACAACTCAAGATCTACTTCAAGCTAAAGCGGCCGTTAACGGAGCGCGGGAAGCAATAGATAAATCAGAGCGTGACGTTGTTTTGATCGCACAAGTGACAGTCGAAACGACCGGAACGATGCTCCTTGGTTCCGAGATTGGTGCGGCGCTCAATGCCCTGGAACCACTAGATATCGATTTAATCGGACTCAACTGCGCCACTGGACCTGCCGAGATGAGTGAGCACCTACGAGTTCTTAGTAAGAGCGCAACTGTTGGAATTTCTGTTATGCCTAATGCGGGATTGCCAGAACTAACAGCTGATGGGGCTCGCTACCCACTTTCGCCGGAGGAATTAGCGAAGTTTCTCTCTGATTTCGTCGATCAATATGGCATCAACCTCATTGGTGGGTGCTGCGGTACCACTCCTGCTCATATCAAAGCAGTCTCCGACCTGCTCGATCGTAGAGGTGTTCCTGGGCGCCTTCCATATAAAGAGGCAGGCGCTTCTTCAATCTATCAATACGTACCTTTCACACAGGAACTTTCTTATCTTTCGATTGGCGAGCGAACAAATGCCAACGGTTCGAAAGCTTTTCGCGAAGCCTTATTAGCGGAAGATTGGCAAAGTTGCGTGGAAATAGCGCGTGACCAAATTCGCGATGGCGCGCATATGCTCGATCTCTCTGTTGATTATGTCGGTCGCGATGGTGTTTCCGATATGAAAGAGTTGGCCTCCAGATTTGCAACCAGCTCTACATTGCCCGTCGTTCTAGATTCAACCGAACCAGCCGTTCTCAAGGCAGGCCTAGAACATTTGGGCGGTCGCTGCGTAATTAACTCAGTAAATTATGAAGACGGCGATGGTCCGACTTCACGATTTGCTCGCATCATGCCGCTTGTTAAGGAACATGGCGCCGCAGTCGTTGCCTTAACGATTGATGAAGAGGGTCAAGCAAGAACTTGCGAATGGAAGCTGCGCGTAGCCCAACGTCTGATTTCAGATCTCACCAAAAACTGGGGGATGCATGAGGGCGATATTCTTATTGACACGCTCACCTTTCCGATTGCAACTGGCCAGGAAGAGACTCGTCGAGATGCTCTAGAAACTCTTGAAGCGATCAAGGCTCTTAAGCAAAGCCATCCCAACGTCCACACAACTTTAGGCGTAAGCAATGTTTCCTTCGGCCTCAACGCAGCAGCACGTATCGTTCTCAATTCAGTCTTTCTCTCCGAAGCGGTTGCCGCAGGCTTAACATCTGCAATTGTCCACCCTTCCAAGATCACTCCGATGGCTAGGATTGATGAACGGCAGAGAGAAGTAGCGCTTGATTTAATCTACGACCGGCGAACCTTTGATGGCGATGGCAACACAATCTACGATCCGTTATCGACCTTCCTGGAACTCTTCGATGGCGTAGAAGCCACCTCGACGAAAATTACCCGCGCAGCAGAACTCGCCGCGCTTCCCCTTCGCGAGCGACTAGAACGCAGAATTATCGATGGCGAGAAGGTAGGCCTGGAGCCCGACCTGCAAAGCGCAATGGATGAGGGGATAAGCCCACTAGCAATCATTAATGACCATCTCTTAGCGGGAATGAAGGTGGTCGGTGAGCTTTTCGGTAAGGGCGAGATGCAACTGCCCTTCGTTCTGCAATCGGCAGAGGTTATGAAGACAGCAGTCGCCATACTCGAACCTCATATGGAGAAATCGGATTCTGAAGGCAAGGGAAAAATACTTCTTGCCACCGTGAAGGGCGATGTTCACGATATTGGTAAAAATTTGGTCGATATTATTTTGAGTAACAATGGTTATCAAACAGTAAATATAGGTATAAAGCAGACCGTTAATCAGATCATCGATGCCGCTACTGAAAATTCTGTTGATGTCATCGGCATGAGTGGTTTACTTGTGAAGTCAACCGTGGTCATGAAGGAAAATCTAGAAGAGTTAGTAACCCGCGGCTTGGATCAGAAATGGCCGGTCATCCTGGGCGGAGCAGCTCTTACTCGCACATTCGTCGAACAAGATTTGGCTGAGCAATTTCCTGGAACGGTTCGTTACGCGAAGGATGCATTCGAAGGCCTGCGCCTCATGGATACGATGATGGCCATCAAGAAGGGTGTTGCCGGAGCGGCCCTTCCGCCACTAAAGGAGCGACGCACTCCAAACACCCGACTCAATCGTGAAGCTAATACAGATACCACGCGAAGTGATGTCGCCCGAGACAATTCTCTACCCAAGGTTCCATTTTATGGCTCTAAGGTAGTTAAAGGTATTCCACTTAATGACTACTTAGGCATGCTAGATGAACGCGCGCTATTCGTTGGCCAATGGGGCTTGCAGGGCAAGCGCGGTGAATACGAAGCGATGGTTGAGAGCGAGGGCAGGCCACAACTTCGAAGTGTTCTCTCAGATGCTCAAGCAAATGGTTGGCTCAATGCTGCTGTCGTGTATGGGTATTTCCCATGTTACGCCGAAGGAAATGATTTAGTAATTCTTCATCATGAAGGTGAATTGAAGGGTAGCGAGCGAACTAGATTCTCTTTCCCGCGCCAATCCAGAGATCGTCGCCTCTGCTTAAGTGATTTCTTTAAAGAGAAGTCCTCCGGTGAAATTGATACCGTCGCTTTCCATATTGTGACTATGGGGCAGAGTGTGAGTGAGGCAACTGCAAAGCTCTTTGCCGCTAATGACTATCGAAAGTACCTCGAACTCCACGGACTCTCTGTGCAGTTGACCGAAGCGCTAGCCGAACATTGGCATGCGCGAATTAGGTCAGAGATGGGCTTTTCGAGTGATGATTCAAAAGATATTTCTGAGATATTGGATCAAGGGTATCGCGGTTCAC
>CAIUHB010000122.1 GCA_903898855.1 uncultured Actinomycetes bacterium
GAAGCAATATGACGAAGTCTTGGAGACGACCTCAGATATCACCAATGAGGATGATGCGACTCTCATACTCCTTGTTCTTCGTGGAGCTGCCTTTCGAGAGCAAGGGCTTCACGATGCCTCACTTGAATGCTTCAAACAAGCCCTGGCTAAGCACAGTCGATCCAAAGAGGCGATGCATAGGGCGCACTTCGAGCGCTCTTTCACCTACGAGAAGTTGGGGAAGATCCCACAAGCTCGAAAAGATCTTGAACTCATACTTGTGGATGACCCTTCAAACGAAGAAGTGAAGGATCGACTTAAGGAGTTGGAACGTTCGACTCGGTAGTAGTTGGATGAGGGTCGACTAGGCCGTGTTTGCAGTCGAATACATTAAAGGGTTCACCCTGACCATTTGGTCACGAGACTTACAATTAAATGTCATGCAATTTTTGAAAAGTCGATCACTGCAGTTAATGGCTTGGCACCACTTGCAAGCAAGCTGAACTCAGTCAGGTCAAACTTTTCTAACTCTGGTACAAAGATGACAAGGCCATCCCTACTTCGTGTGAGCAAGACTCTGTAGCTATTTTTACGAAGGGTGTGAGGGTCTTTTTGAGGATACTTTGTACGCATTCTTCTCATGGCCCATACCTTTCCATCCCACAAAAAGTCATCTCCCCACGCCATGAGTGCCATATCTAATTCCAAACCTTGTGATCCAAATTCAGTCATCGGCGCCTCAAAATTACAGCACGACCCAGGAGTGCCTTTTGGGTTGTTGTACCAATCGCGATATTTGATTCGCTTATTTTCAAAGAATCCATTTTCTATTCCAAACTTTGGCAAACTCTTATCTTTTGCTGATGCGAGTATTCCGTAGCGGCTATCCTCAGATCCGTCATATCGCTCCTCCAGATAACTCTTCGCAAGATCCAAGTCACGAGTTATGAATATATTAAAGTCGTCATGTTGCATTTTTAGCGCAATCGACGCAGCATCCGAAAATCTGCCTTCCAACAGATTATCAACCCAGCTATGCAGATCCTCTGCTTTTTTCGAACGGAGGGACTTTGTTAGGTCTAATTCAGGAACTGATTCAAAATTTAGCCCTTCGAAGGAGGCACTAAATCGTGGAGGAGTGAAGACTCTCCAGGTTTCTCCTTTTTCAGATGACAAAAGAGCATCAGCCCAACCTGAGATACCCGCCTCTTCTCCGCTATTGATCTCTTGGCCGTGTCCAATTAAACCGACAAGAGTTGCCCACTCTGGAATCCGCTCCCCGATTGCGATCAGTAATTCAGGTTCGCTAAAGGCGACACCATTCTTATTGAGCATATGAGTGGCATCCCACGCTCTCTGGGCTTCATCAAAAACGATCACGTGCTGCTTTGGGACTTTAAGGGTCATACCATGAGTCTTAATGAAGCTGTGTAAATCCTTTACAAAGACGCTGCTTTTAAGAGCACCACTAAGAACATCAACAAGTGGACCGTTCCCCGATAAGAAAACAGAGTTGATATTTTCTTGAGACTCTTCGTGCACAAATTGGAGTCCGACTAAAGTCTTACCCGCTCCAGGTACTCCAGCGACAAAAGCAATTGCTGGAAGCATATTCTGCTTTGCGTAGGAGGAAATTTCTTGAAGTTTTGCAACGGCCCTCCAGACACCATTTGACTCAGCTCGTTTAATAGCTGGCAGGCGCTCATTGTTGAAAATCATTTTCGCCGCCGCTATCAAAGTGGGGAGTGGCGAGTAACTACCACTTAGCCAAGCTTCGAGATCTGGAGCTTGGCCATCTGGCAAAGAGTCCATTTCAGAAGCGATTAGTTCTGGAGAAAGAGCGATGACATTTTCGCTAGCTACTCTTGTGTTAAGAGATCGAGTCGGCACTATGTACGGCTTGACTTCAAGTTCGTGGGTAGTTGAGTGATATTCAGAGAGATCTCGCGCATATGCGGCGACTTGCTCAACTGCTGCTCGAGTTATAGTTACATCTTGCTTGAATTCCAGCACGCTTAGTACCCCAGGGGATAACAGAAGCACATCCGGACGTCTTCCACCTTCGAGTGGAAGTTCATATTCAAAAATAATCGACCACTTAAGTGAATCTGGTCTAGAGATGGCCAGATTTCTGAAACTCAATCTTATGAGTTCTATTTCTTCACTCCACGCCTCCATTTGCAGGCCTGAGGCACCATGTCCATAAAGTCCAGTGATATGGACAAGTAAGGCATCTTCGACGACACTCGTTGGTGTCGATAAAAAACTTTCGATAGACCCGGCCCAACCATGGGCTTGACGCGGATTTTCCATAGTTGAAGCTAAGCAGCTACCGATGACATAGTCATTGAAATCCGTGCAATGTTCGGTCACTTATGATGACCTCCCGCCTAGTTATTGCTAACGTTGAGGGGTGCTCGCGTACCTCGCAACCAAATCCCAGTTCCTGACGGATGCACCTTTGATTGAGGATCGCGTCGCTGAGACGGTTAAAGCCAAGCTCGGCTTTTCGGCCACAAAGTCCGAGTACGAATCCTGGAGAAATTCTCTAGGAAATGCCATGGCCCACGTGATGCGGTCTCCGACGATTCCTGATGACGCCTCTGTTGCGATCGAATATCGATTAAATGGCAGAAAATTTCGCTTAGATTTTGTCGTTGGCGGCAAAGACGCGCAGGGTCATGAGTCCCTTGTTGTTATCGAACTTAAACAATGGGAGTCCGTTGAATTTTCAGAATTAGCGGAGCATGTCCGTACTGCCCTAGGTGGAGGTATAAGGGATGTGAATCATCCTTCTTATCAAGTTTGGAGTTATAAGTCTCATCTGGAGCAGTTCAATGAATACGTTTATTCAAATTCTGTAAAAGTGTCAGCCTGCGCGTATTTGCATAACTGTAAAGAGAGCAGGGTGATATCAAGTTCAATTTATGAGAGTGCCCTAGCACTTGCCCCCGTCTTTCTCCACGGAGAATATGAGGGCCTTCAAGAATTAATATCAACGAGCATCGCCTCCGGCGGCGACATTGGCCTTATGGAAAGAGTGGATGACTCGGTAATTAGACCCTCCAAACAATTGGCCGATGCGGTGGGAGGTATGCTGCAAGGACAAGAGGAATTTGTTCTCATAGATGAGCAAAAAACTGTCTACGAAAGCATCATGCAGGCGGCAAGAGATGCTCAAAATGACAAAAAGAGAGTCATTATCGTTAAGGGTGGCCCCGGTACCGGGAAATCTGTTATCTCGTTGAATGCATTGGCATCTCTCACCCAGGAAAGACTAAATGCTAAATATGTAACGGCCAATGCGGCCCCCCGAACAGTTTTTCAAGCAAAATTAAAGGGGTTAGTTAAGGGTGATCTCGTAAAGCATCTTTTTGGTGGTTCTGGCTCTTACACGGAGGCACCTAAAGACTCGATGGATGTCTTGATAGTGGACGAGGCGCACCGCCTAAGAATGAAGTCAGGAATGTTTAGGAACCTGGGAGAAGATCAGACAAAGGAGATCATCGAGGCAGCGCGCATGAGCGTTTTTTTCATTGATGAGGCTCAAAAAGTTACCTGGTCTGACGTTGGCGAAATATCAAGAATTAAGGCGCACGCAAGCAAAGCTGGAGCCGAGGTTGAGATTATGGAACTCAAGTCACAATTTCGTTGCAGTGGTTCAGATGATTACATGGCCTGGCTTGATGATGCGCTCGGCGTCACGGTTGACCCTGAAAACTATTTTTCAACTAGGAATTTCGACTTCCAGGTTTTTAATTCACCAGCCAAGCTCCACGAGGCCATAAGGGAGCGGAATTTAGAGAACAATAAATCAAGAATGGTCGCCGGATATTGCTGGGATTGGATTTCTAAGAAAATTCCTAGTGCACGCGACATAGAGTTTCCGGAATTTAATTATGGGGCGCAGTGGAACCTAGCGAGCTATGGCAATGAATGGATTATCAATCCCAAATCGGTCGAGGAAGTGGGCTGTATTCACACTTGCCAGGGCCTGGAAGTTGACTATGTTGGTGTGATCATCGGACCGGATCTGAAGATAGCTGGAGGCGAGTTACTCACAAACCCCCCAGGAAGGGCGCGGACTGACAAATCCTTGAACGGTTATAAGGGTGAGAGGAAAGTGAACCCGCTGGAGGCGGACCTCAAGGCAGATGAGATTATCCGAAATACTTACCGTACTTTGATGAGTCGTGGAATGAAGGGTTGCTATGTTTACTTTACCGATCCTGAAGTTGCAGACTATTTCAAAGAGAGAATTCCAGGTTAGGAAGATATGAGCGAAAATATATTTGAAAGCCTCACGGAAAAAGTGAAGGATTTTTCCAAATTACGCGACTGGGAAAAGTTCCATACGCCCAAGAATTTGGCGATGGCAATAGCTGGAGAAGCAGGGGAACTCGTAGCCGAATTTCAATGGCTTACTTCTGAAGAGAGCTCTCGGAACGAATTGTCTGCTGACAGGCTGGAAGCAATCCGACTCGAAATTGCTGATATTCAAATATACCTCTTGAGGCTTGCTGACCAGCTTGAGATCGAGGTTCCAAAAGCGGTCCTCGACAAATTGGCGATTAACGAAGAAAGGTTCAAAATCTAAGTGCGTTGTGAGGGACTCGAACCCCCGACCCGGTGATTAAGAGTCACCTGCTCTACCAACTGAGCTAACAACGCGGGATATACCTATGAAGTTGTAGTGCTTTACTGCAAGAGCAGACCCTATCAGCGCCTGCCACTATCGCGAAAACTAGCTGGGACGCTTAAAGGGCGTCGGATCCACGCTCATTTGTGCGGACTCGGACCACGGTCTCCACTGGGGTGACCCAGACCTTGCCGTCACCGATTGCCCCGGTGCTGGCCGCCTTGACGATGGTATCCAGAACCGAATCGAGGTCTGAGTCATCGACCAAGACTTCAACCCGGACCTTTGGGACTAAATCGATTGTGTACTCGGCGCCACGATAGACCTCGGTGTGACCTTTTTGGCGACCGAAGCCACTGACTTCTGAAACTGTCATTCCGCGAACGCCTGCTGCCTGCAATGCATCTTTAATATCGCCAACACGATGTGGCTTAACGATTGCAGTAATTAATTTCATTAGAGAAGTTCGTGCTTCTCGTTGTAACGAGCATATGAGTCATTGATCTCTTGCTCTGCTGCATCGTGGCCGACCCAATCGCCACCGTGTACTTCTTTACCTGGCTCGAGTGTCTTGTAGACCTCGAAGAAGTGTTTGATTTCGTCGAGTTCGTAGACCGGAACATCGGTGAGATCTTGGATTGCGTGCTTGCGGATATCTCCAGCTGCAACGCAGAGCAACTTGTCGTCGCCACCCTTCTCATCAGTCATTCGGAACATTCCGACAACGCGGCATGAGACAACGCATCCTGGGAAGGTTGGTTCATCCAACATGATGAGCGCATCAAGTGGATCGCCATCGAGAGAAAGAGTGTTCTTTACGAAGCCGTAATCGTGGGGGAAACGTGTGGCGGTGAACAACATGCGATCGAGGCGAACTTCGCCAGTGTCGTGGTTGATCTCGTACTTGTTGCGGCTGCCCGCTGGGATTTCTACGACCACATCGAAGATCATTGGCTTCATTCGGGCATCTCCGTTGCTTGAGGTCGGGCCATCTCGAAAGATGGCTACTTGCTGTAAAGATTGGGGTGATCGACGGGGCTCGAACCCGCGACATCTCGGACCACAACCGAGTGCTCTACCA
>CAIUHB010000123.1 GCA_903898855.1 uncultured Actinomycetes bacterium
ATTGCTCCAGCGAATAGTCAGTATCTTCAACTGTGTCGTGAAGTAAGGCAGCGATGAGCGTGGATTCATCTAACCCAATATCAGCGAGAATCTCGGCAACGGCAACTGGATGAGTTATGTATGGCTCACCTGATTTGCGGATTTGCCCGTCATGGGCATTAGCTGCAATTAAAAATGCGCGCTCGATATTTCCGAGTGAACCATCTGGATGATGGCTGAGAAATTTGCTCTCTAAGGGTTCTAGGAGCGCTTTCATGCCCCTAGATTACCCGTGAAATGAAGTTATCGACGCTTGCGCTTAGGTTGGTTGCGTGGGCCGCGGGCGCGATCTGCTTTATCGCTAGACCCCGCAGATACTGCGCTCACACTTGCTTGCGCCGCACTTACCTCTGTTGGAGTTAAGCCACCACGAGCGTTAACTCGCTTGGCAAGCGCCTTCATTGCTGGTTCGCGTTCACGAAGTGCAGCAAGGATTGGAGTCGCAATAAAGATTGAGGAATATGTACCCACTGCTAATCCAATAAAGAGTGCGAGCGAGAGATCCTTTAGTGTTCCCGCGCCAAGTAGTCCAGCTCCTACAAAGAGGATGGATGCAACTGGCAAGAGCGCAATCAATGAGGTGTTGAAGGAACGAACCAGGGTCTGGTTGACCGCAAGATTTGCTGCTTGCGAGTAAGTCATCTTGCCTACGCTGGTAACAGAACGAGTGTTCTCCTTTACCTTGTCGAATACTACGACTGTGTCATAGAGCGAGTATCCCAAGATGGTAAGAAAACCAATGACGGTTGCGGGAGTTACATCAAATCCAACCAAGGCATAGATTCCCACGGTAATAAAGACGTCGTGAATAACTGCAACGATAGCTGCTAGCGCCATCTTTGGCTCAAAAGCCATTGCCAGGTAGATCATGACAACGATGATGAATCCGAACAAGCCATAGAGCGCCTTGTGGGTAATCTCTTTACCCCATGATGGCCCGATGCTTTGGGTATCAATGGTGTCGATGCTTACGCCAAATGCTGAGGCTAACTTTGTTTGGAAATCATTGGAAACTGCGTTTGAGAGTGAACCAGTTTGGATGCGAATCTTGTCAGTGCCGATCTTCTGGACAACGACTTCACCAGTGATTCCAGCGCTCTTGATGACGCTATTGGCTTCGGCAACAGTAGATCCTGCCTTGGTGACTGTAAATTCAGAGCCACCCTTGAATTCAATTCCGAGGTGCAATCCTTGGACGCCTAAGGCGACGGCCGAGAGAATGATGACTAAACCAGAGAGTGCATACCAACGACGGCGCTTTTCAATGAAGTCGATAGATGTTTCGCCGCGGTACAAGCGACCGCCAAGACCAGTTAAACGACTCATCGCTTACGCCTCCTTCTCGGAATTAAGAGATTTTGCTACACCCAAGCTGTGATTAGAAAAGCCGGAGAGCTTCTGCCCAGTGGCAAAGAAAGGAACTCGACTGAGCAACGACAGAAGTGGCTTGGTAAAGAAGAAGACAACAATTAGATCCACCAATGTGGTCAAACCAAGTGTGAAGGCAAAACCTCGAACGCTACCAACAGCGAAGAAGTAGAGAAGTATCGAGGCAATGAGCGAGACAAAGTCGGCAACAATAATTGTCCGACGAGCGCGCGCCCATCCGGTTTCAACAGCTGTGCGCAGTGAGCGACCATCACGTACTTCGTCACGTAAACGTTCGAAGTAAACAATGAACGAGTCTGCTGTGATACCGATCGAGACGATAGCTCCAGCGATTCCAGCCAAGGTTAAAGTGAAGCCGATCCACTTTCCAAGTAACAAGAAGGAAAGGGTGGTGATTGCGCCAGCCACAAGAAGTGAGCCCACTGAAACTAGGCCTAGTCCTCGGTAATAAAGCAATGAGTACAGCACGACCAGAAGCAGACCAATTCCGCCTGCGAGTAGGCCGGCATGTAGTTGGTCAGAACCAAGAGTTGGTGAGATCTGTTGTACTTCACCGCGATCAAATGCGAGTGGAAGTGCACCATATTTGAGCACATTGGAGAGGTCGGTTGCATCTGCTTGCGTAAATGAACCAGTAATTTGTGCGCTACCGGTAAGGATAGCTTCGTTAATGCGAGGTGCGGAGATGACTAATCCATCGAGCACGATTGCTGCCTGATTTTGAGGTGACGCTAATTTGGTTACGCGAGCCGTCATTGCACCGAACTTCTTTGTGCCTTCACCATTGAAACTGAGCAAGACATACCAACCAGCTGCACCTTGTTGATCTATTGCGGCTGAGGCTTTTGACACTTGATTTCCGAGAACTTCGGCTGGAGCCAAGATGTACTTACTTGTACCAGATCGGTTACAAGAAACGATTGGAGAGTTTGGATCATCTCCTCCCCCGCCTTGTCGGTTTGTTGCCTTCGTACAATCAAGTGCCGCGTATGCAGCGTTAAGCGCTGGGGTAACACCAGTTGGCAAAGTTGCTGCGGTTGTAGTTTTGGTGTCGCTCTTACTTAAAAGCGAGCCAGCTGTACCGGCACCTTCCACGAGAACTGGACGGAAGCGAAGCTCAGCAGTTTGACCAACTAAATCAACGATTCGACGACCGGTTGCACCTGGTACGGAAATTACGATCTGGCGATTTGCGCCAGTTCCCTGGGCTGATACTTCTGATTCAGCAACGCCGAGAGAGTTAACGCGCTGACGAATAATGGAGACCGCTTGGTCAATTGCAGCACTTGTAACTTTTCCACCGGCGCTCACGCGAGGCTGCAACGTAACGCTGGTTCCGCCACGAAGATCGAGGCCAAGCTTGAACTTGGTCGCGCCTTGGGCAATGGAGAGCGCTGCGAAAGCAATGATCGCTATGAGCAGGATGGAGAGTGTGCGCCCGGGACGACCGACAGATTTAGGGCCGCGGGAGCTGGCTGGTTTCACATTATTGGCAGACATGAGGCGCAAGTCTAGGCGGTAACCGTGGCGGTGTCGAAAACCCAGAGGATTAGCCTGATCGATGGCTAAAAGAGCGCCGAAGTTCCGCCTTCAGTTAAATCCACCGGCGGGGTCACTCCTAAATGGGCAAAGCCAGCTCGGGTCGCTGTCCGACCCCTGGGAGTACGCGAGATGAAGCCCGAGCGAACTAAGAAAGGTTCGGCAAGTGACTCAATTGTCTCTGCCTCTTCACCAATTGCCATGGCTAGCGTCGATAGACCAACCGGGCCACCATTGAAGCGATTAACAATCGCACCCAGCACTGCTTGATCTAATCGATCCAACCCCAAGGGGTCTACTTCATACATAGCAAGTGCGGCTTGAGTTTCAGCGATAGTGATAACTCCACCATTATGAACTTCTGCAAAATCTCGAACTCGGCGTAGCAATCGATTTGCTACCCGCGGGGTACCACGAGATCTCGAGCCGATTTCTGCGATGGATTCTTTGGTAATTTCGATTCCCAATAATTTTGCACTGCGTTGGACAATCATGGCTAATTCATTATTTTCATAAAAATCTAATTGCGCCGTGAAACCGAAGCGATCGCGCAGCGGGCTCGGCAATAAGCCAGCGCGCGTTGTTGCGCCAACTAATGTGAAGTGTGGCAAATCCAAGGGAATCGCGGTTGCCCCCGCGCCTTTGCCAACAATTACATCGACTCGAAAATCCTCCATCGCCATATAGAGAAGTTCTTCAGCCGGGCGAGACATTCGATGAATCTCATCCAGAAAGAGAATTTCACCTTCAACTAGCGTGCTCAGAATCGATGCCAGATCTCCAGCATGCTGAATCGCTGGGCCACTGGTAATTCGAATGGGTGCTCCCATCTCACTGGCAATGATCATGGCTAACGTGGTTTTTCCTAGTCCTGGCGGGCCGGAGAGGAGAACGTGATCGGCCGGAGCCTTGCGCGATCTAGCGGCGGAGAGTAACAAATCCAATTGACTCGCTACACGGGATTGACCAACAAACTCTTTCAAATCATGGGGGCGCAAAGCGCTCTCAATACCTACATCCTCTGCGCCAGCTGCGGCAGAACTGATCCCTTCGCTCATTAATTTCTACCTAGATTTTGAAGGGCAAATTTCAGTAACTCAGAAAGTGGAGTACTTGCTGCACTGGCTCCAAGTTCAGCGCTGACTTTATCGATTGCTGCATCACTCTCTTTTTGCGAGTAACCAAGACCGATAAGCGCACTCGTGAGCGAGAGTCGCCAAGCGTGTGCACTCTGAGCTCGCTGCGAGAGTGGCAGATGGCCAACCTTCTCTTTCAGCTCAAGAATTAATCGAGCAACGCCCTTCTTTCCAAGCCCTGGAATCTTCTCCAACGTAGCGTTATCGTCATTTGCGATAGCTGAGGCAATTTCACGCTCGTCAAATATGGAGAGCGCGGATTGCGCCACCTTGGGGCCAATGCCTGAAACCGATTGCAGTAATTCGAAAAACTCTCTAGCGGCGAGTGTTTCAAAGCCATACAGGGTGAGGGAATCCTCACGAACAACTAACTGAGTAAATAGTTCGGTTGTTTTGCCAACAATTAAGTTTGCTGCGAGTGAGGCTGGGATATTTACCAGAATGCCGACGCCACCAACTTCAATAACAGCGCTACCGATAGCGAGGTGCTTTACAACTCCATGTACGCTCGCGATCATTTAGTGCTCACCTGTTTAATTCTCAATTTCTCGCGCTTAACTGCTTCGGCTAACCGGTTGTTTCCCGCTCCGCGCCAGTGATGACAAATCGCAAGCGCAAGTGCGTCAGTACTATCTACTGGCTTTGGAATCTCATCTAGCTTGAGCAGTTTTTGCACCATCAGGGCTACCTGCTTCTTGTCGGCACGACCAGAACCAGTGACTGCAGCTTTAACTTCAGATGGCGTGTGCATGACAACAGGAATACCTGCGCGAGCTGCAATCAGTAGCGCCACTCCGGCAGCCTGGCCAGTTGCCATCGCTGTGCGCACATTGAGCTGGGAGAAGACGCGCTCGACTGCAATTACATCCGGGCTTGATTTAGCAATCCACTCCTTGAGTTGATTCTCAAGTTCAAGTAGACGTAGCTCCAAAGGTAAATCAACAGATGTATAGATAACGCCCACATCAAAGAGCGAGAGATTTTGAGTGCCCGCGCTTTCGACAACGCCAATGCCACAGCGAGTTAAGCCTGGGTCGATTCCGAGTACTCGCATGTCTAAACCCTACTTGTCGTGCGAAGTAAAGACTTTAGAGGCTCGCCATAACTTCATCGGAGACATCGAAATTGCCATAGACATTTTGAACGTCATCTAGCTCTTCTATCGCATCGATCAGATGAAAGACCTTGGTAGCCGTTTCGGCATCGAGCGGGACTGAGAGAGTTGGGAGAAATGAGGTATCGGCAGATTCGTAATCAATCGCCGCAGCCTGAAGCGCCTCGCGAACAGCTACCAAATCTCCGGCTTCGCTCACTACTTCAAAAGCTTCGCCAAGATCGTTAACTTCTTCAGCGCCAGCATCGAGCACGCTCTCCAGAATCTTGTCTTCTGTGATCCCGGAAGCCTTATTAACAATAATTACGCCCTTGCGATTAAACATATAGGAGACCGAACCAGGGTCAGCCATGTTGCCGCCGTTGCGAGTGACAGCTACGCGAACCTCAGAAGCCGCGCGATTTCGATTATCTGAGAGACATTCAATGAGCAGAGCAACGCCGCCAGGGCCGTAACCCTCGTACATAATGGTCTGCCAATCGGCGCCACCTGATTCGAGTCCAGCACCGCGCTTTACCGCGCGCTCAATATTGTCGGCTGGTACAGAATTCTTCTTCGCTTTAGCAATTGCATCAAAGAGAGTTGGGTTTCCGGAGATGTCAGCTCCGCCGGCGCGCGCTGCAACTTCAATTCCCTTAATTAATTTGGCAAAGTTCTTTGCCCGACGAGAATCGATGATCGCCTTTTTATGCTTAGTCGTTGCCCATTTGGAATGGCCTGACACAGAAACCCCCTACATTGCCTTCGAAAAACGTACCTCAATATTAGTAGGTATTGGATGGAAATCTATGCGCCGTAGGCCTTCTGGCAGATCTTCTCGAGGAAGTAGCGATGTACTCGGTTATCGCCTGAAATTTCTGGGTGAAATGAGGTGGCGAGCACCTTTCCCTGCTGGATTGCAACTGGGTGTTGCTGACCATCGATTTCTACTGATGCCAGGACATTAACCGTCTCTCCAAATGATTCCACCCATGGGGCGCGAATAAAGATAGCCCGAACCGGGTCACCTTCGATCCCCTTAATCGTGAGATCTGATTCGAATGAATCAACTTGTCTTCCAAATGCGTTGCGCCGAACCACAATATCTAGACCGCCGAAAGTTTCCTGACCCGATGCGGGATCTTTAATCTCCCGCGCCAGCATGATGAGTCCAGCGCATGAACCGTAGGTCGGAAGGCCATCGGCAATACGCTTTCGGATGGGCTCCATTAGATTAAAAGCAATCGCCAATTTACTTATCGTTGTCGATTCGCCCCCAGGAATGACTAAAGCTTCGGCACGCCAGAGATCTTCCAGGGTCTTTACTTCAAAGGCATCGGCATGAAGTTCACGGAGCGTCTGGATGTGCTCGCGAAAATCACCTTGGAGCGCTAGAACTCCAACCTTCATAGAGAATTACCAGCCGCGCTCAGCCAAGCGATGAGGTACTGGAATATCAGCTACGTTAATTCCCACCATTGCTTCACCTAATCCGCGAGAGGCATCTGCAACAACTTTAGGATCGGTGTAGAAGGTTGTGGCCTTAACGCAAGCAGCAGCACGCTTTGCAGCATCTCCTGACTTAAAGATTCCAGAACCAATAAAGACACCATCAGCACCAAGTTGCATCATCATGGCAGCATCCGCCGGTGTAGCGATTCCACCGGCTGTGAATAGAACAACTGGAAGCTTGCCTGTTTCGGCTACTTCTTTGACAAGGGCATATGGGGCTTGCAACTCTTTGGCTGCAACATAAAGCTCATCTTCGCGCAACGATGAGAGTCGGCGAATTTCGCCGCTAATTTTGCGCATATGTGTTGTTGCATTTGAGACATCACCGGTACCTGCTTCACCCTTAGAGCGAATCATGGCTGCACCTTCGTTAACGCGACGAAGCGCCTCACCGAGGTTTGTGGCACCACAGACGAAGGGAACAGTGAAATTCCACTTATCAATGTGGTGTTCATAATCGGCAGGAGTTAAAACTTCTGATTCATCAATGTAATCAACTTTAAGAGTTTGAAGTACTTGCGCTTCAACAAAATGTCCGATGCGAACCTTGGCCATCACCGGAATTGAAACTGCAGCTTGAATCTTCTCAATCATGTCAGGATCGGACATACGTGATACTCCACCTTGGGCGCGAATATCTGCAGGTACTCGCTCAAGTGCCATAACCGCAACTGCGCCGGCATCTTCGGCAATCTTTGCTTGCTCAACGTTAACAACATCCATGATGACGCCGCCTTTGAGCATCTCTGCCATTCCGCGCTTTACGCGAGCAGTGCCAACTATGGACTCGTGGTTCTCAGACTTCGATGACATCGTGATCTCCTGGTTATCAATATGCGAGCGGCAAGAGCTTTAGTCTACTTTGAGGCCGTTGGATAGGTGAAACTCGGTTGATTATCGGTAAGCGCAATCCAGACCGGACTAGGCGTGAATTTCGCCTCGCTGCCATCCTTGAGTCTCCATGTGGTGCCGCTCTCAGGAGTGGGTCGCTCCCAGGTCACCGGAAATGCATAACCATCTCGAAGGAGGTATCCAGTTCCGGTTCCAACGGTGTTACTAAATGGCGTAACTCCCCCAACCTTGTCATGGTATTCAGAGTCTGTAATTGAGACCTCTTGAATGAGAAAAGTTTTAGTCGATAACTGTGCACCAGCTGCGCTCAGATCTGGTGCATGACGATATCCGATCAACCAACGCGCTCCCGTTGAATCCCATGAGAGCTGATAACTAGATGCTGGCCATTTCATAGCCGCGCTTTCAATCTTGATTGCGCCAAGAGCTTGCACACTCTTGGCATCTACGGGAATGGCACCAAAACTCCAACCAACACTTTTAACGGTATCGATATGACGGCCTTCGGTGCTAATTGTCTTATCTAATAATTTGGTTGGATCCAACATCATGTCAGTTGGCGCACTACGTGCTGGGTCTCGAGAATAGATGGTTGCTGGCTCTCGATCAGCGCTGATGTTCTCAAGGTTAGCTGCGGTAATTTTCGGATAGAACTTTGATTGCGCACCACTAAAAGCAAATCCCACATGACCGTATTGCGCCAATATATCCAAGTCGCTGATGCGAGCTGAACGCACTGGTCCAATCTGTGCCGGAATCCGATTTGGATATTGAGAGTAAATCGCTGCCAGTCTGGTCAATCCACCTTCTACTTGCTCGATGTAAATAACATCGGCTGCCTCTAGACCAACTTGTGGATGCGCCGCAGAGGTGTCATCAATCTTTACTGCCAAGACGGGACCATTGCTTCCCGGCAATCCAGTGAGAATATTGGTCGGCTTTGCTTTAGCGCCGCTATGTATTGGCGCTGAACATCCAGAAACTAAAAGCACGCAGAACGCAATGAGCGATAACTTTGTAAACTTCATAGTGCATCATCCTCGAAGGCATATCTGACGGGAAGCGGCGCGTGGCCCGCTAATCTAAAAATTTTCACAAAAAATTTGCTGCGAACTGTCCTTGCCG
>CAIUHB010000124.1 GCA_903898855.1 uncultured Actinomycetes bacterium
GAGATAATGGAGTTGCATGTGATTTATGAGTCTCTCTCGCAGGACGCACTCAATCAGGCGCTAGCCGGCTCCTACTGGCGGGTATCGGTCAAAGATGAGGTCACATCTACGCAAGAGTTAATACGCACCAGTAACCCAGCGTATGGCGATGTAATTGTTGCCGAATATCAGAGTGCTGGTCGTGGGCGATTAGATAGAAGTTTTGAAGCCGCAAAAGGAAAAGCACTTCTCTTCTCACTGTACATAGAACCCAAGTGCGAGAAAGAACGTTGGAGCTTTCTACCTTTACTTGTTGGTTACACCATTGCACAAGTTCTTAATGAACAAACTGCTGGCACAGAGTTTTCCACTAAGTGGCCGAATGACATTCTTATTAACGATTTAAAAGTTTCCGGAACTTTAGTCGAACTTGCTGGCACGGGAGTCATCATTGGAATTGGAGTTAATACTCATTTAGAGAAATCAGAACTGCCAGTACCGACTGCTACATCTATCGCACTTGCTAGTAAAGAAAATATCTCCCGCAATTCGCTTCTTATCGCATTACTTAGCGCCTTATCCAAGAATCTTGCGGACTGGGAGGGCGGGGCAGATTTCGTAGCCGAATATTTGACGAGCAGCTCCACCGTTGGCCGAGAGGTTTTAGCCACTCTTCCTGGAGGAGTGGAGGAGCGCGGAGTTGCCCAAGGGATCGAACCAAGTGGGGCGCTGCTCCTATCTAGCGGAGTACAGATCGAGGTAGGCGATGTCCTGCACCTTCGCTAAATTCGTTAAACTCCAGTGGTGAGCTTCCCTCGAGTCGGCGTTATCGGAGCGGGCCAGCTCGCCCGTATGATGGCGGTGCCGGCAAATGATTTAGGAATCTCCTTTAAAGTTTTTGCATCCGATGCCAAAGATGGTGCCACTGCGGTAGCCGAATATTTTGTTGGTAATTACTTAAGCGCAGCCGAAGTCTTAGCTTTTGCGCAAGATTGTGATGTCATTACCTTTGAACATGAACTCGTTCCGCAATCAGTGGTCAAGGAGCTAGAGAAAAACGGAATTAAGGTCTATCCCCGCTCGGAAAGTTTTATCTACTCGCAAGATAAAATTGAAATGCGAAAGAAGATGGCCGAACTTGATCTACCCAATCCTCGTTGGGAGATTTCAGAGCGCGGCGAAACCACTCTAGCGTTTCCGCTCATCGCCAAACTTCCAGCCGGTGGGTATGACGGCCGAGGTGTATTCGTTCTTACAACTCAGGAGGAACTAACCAACTTAGCCCAAAAAGTTAAGGGCAAGTTATTGCTGGAAGAGAAGTTAAATTTCACGCAGGAGATCTCGGTAATGGTCGCGCGTTCGCCACATGGGCAAGCAGCCTCCTGGCCAGCAACGCTGACGATTCAATCTGATGGAATCTGCACGCAGACTGTGACTCCAGTTCCTGGACTCTCCGAAAAATTGGCGGTCGATGTACAAGAGGCTGCACTCAAAATCGCGCAAGCAATCAATCTGGTCGGCGTCATGGCGGTAGAAATGTTTATTGTCAATGGCGGCTTTATTATCAACGAGCTCGCGCTACGCCCTCATAACTCCGGCCACTGGAGTATCGAAGGTTCCTACACCAGTCAGTTTGAACAACACTTACGCGCCATTTTGGATCTACCTTTGGGAGATACCTCAATGACGGCGCCATATGCCGTGATGGGCAATGTGCTCGGTGGCGCAAAGAGCGATATGTATCGTCCCTATTTACATCTGATGGCTCGCACACCAACGCTTAAATTTCACCAATATGGCAAAGAGGTGAGAGCTGGTCGCAAGATTGGGCACGTCACCATGACCGGTGAAAACCTTCTAGAATTACAAGCCGAGGTACAGCACGCAGTTGACTACATGAGCGGAGTAATCGATGAGTAAGAAAGTCGCCATCATTATGGGTTCTGACTCTGATTGGCCCACCATGGAAGAAGCCGCAAAGGTTCTTGATGAATGCGGCATTGCTTATGAAGCCAGTGTCGTCAGTGCTCACCGCACACCAAATGAAATGTTGGAATTTGCGCAAAGCGCCACCAAGGACGGTTTTGCAGTAATCATTGCCGGTGCTGGCGGTGCGGCGCACCTACCAGGAATGGTTGCGGCCGCCACAACTCTTCC
>CAIUHB010000125.1 GCA_903898855.1 uncultured Actinomycetes bacterium
AAAGAAGAGTCGCCCTATAAGCCGGATCCTGTCTCCTTGCGGAGGATCACCATCCATCTAGTCACGCAATTACTTACGTGATCAAGCAACCTACCTGATGACTTGAGCGAGCAGCTCTCAGGCGCCATCTTTTTGGCCTTGCTCCAGGTGGGGTTTGCCTTGCCATCTACATCACTGCAGATGCGGTGGTCTCTTACACCGCCGTTTCACCCTTACTCATTTACATGAGCGGTTTATTTTCTGTGGCACTTTCCTGCGGATTGCTCCGAGTGGCTGTTAGCCATCACCTTGCTCTGTGGAGTCCGGACTTTCCTCGGTATTTTCATAACGCGGTGATCCGGGCGACTCTTCAGTGAGGTAAGAGTACGGCAAATCTCCGAGCTCTTGAAGCCGGCAAGATGTACGCTCCAGCATCATGCTGATACTCCTGCCGCCTAGTGAAGGCAAGAACCAACCAGCGCGCAGGAAGAAGTTAAACCTTAAACAATTGAGCTTTGCTGGCGAATTAACCGAGGCCCGAATTTCTGCACTTGGCGCGGTGGAAGTAGATGAAAATTATTGCGATAGGGCTTCCCATGTTTACAGTGGCGTTCTCTACCAAGCACTTGACCTTGAAACTTTGAGCCCTGCAGCTCGGCAGAGAGCAAGCAAAAGCGTATTGATCATCTCGGCGCTCTTTGGCGTACTTCACTTGGATGACGTTATTCCCAACTACAAGAGCAAAATTTCAACAAGCAACTGGAAAGAGCCACTTGCGCGCACACTTAATGGAATGGATGAACAATTGGTTGTGGATATGCGCTCGTCTACATATCTTTCTGCTTGGGTTCCTAATCCAGAAAATACCGTGGGGATAAGGATTTTTACTAAAGTCAATGGCGAGAGAAAAGTAATTACACATATGTCGAAGAAATATCGTGGCGAAATTGCCCGGTACTTACTTCAACAACGGACGCGACCGACTACCCCAAACGAGTTGAATGCACTTCTCAAAGAGGAATTTACGTGCACTCTAATAAAACAGAGCGGAAAACAGAGCTGGTTTATTGATGTGATTGTTTAGCGCGAATTCGAGCACAGCGCTCTTTAGCCACCATCTGACTTGGTGATTGCCCGCCCAATATTGCAGTAAAGATTTGCAGGAAGAATCGCGTGATGGTCCGCCACTTTTTTGAACGAGGTTGGAGTCCGAGGATTTCGAGCTCATTAGGATTAAGAGTAGAGATCGCTGCGTTAACCAATATCATATAAAAAACTTTTCCGAAGCGACCAAAGGGCGGATTGAGAATAAAGCTGACTACTTCCTTGGTTTTAGCATCAGCCTTTAATTCACTTCTGCGGAAATTCTCCATAACTGCATTGAGTTCGGCAACAGATTTTGGGGCATCCTTGAGTCCTAGTGCGACTGCGCTCTGGCTCCACTCTGAAACATAGGCATCCGCGCCTTTCTCTATGGGATAACCCAAAGCCAAATGTGTTGCAAGAAATGAGTCAGTAAATGCGCAATGCACCCAGAGCAGATAGCGGGGGTCACTTGCTTGGTATGGGAGCACCTGGCCGCTCTTGTTGGTGTACTCCCCTTTTACATGAGCGTGCATCGCATTAACTCGCGCAGCCTCTCGAAGGATTACATCAGTGGAGGCAAAAGTGGTGATTGTTAGCCAACGAGTTGTTCCAGCAAGTCGACCCATAGGATCGCTTTCATAACGCGAATGTTGAGCTACACCAGTAAGTGGAGCGGGGTGGCAGGCTTGCAATAAGAGCGCACGTATTCCTCCGACGATTGTGGCAATACATCCATGTACTTGCCAGACCGCACTCTCGGGACCGAAGTACCCCTCGTCGTCGCCTTCGGCAATTGATTGAACCCAGGCTGGCTTGCCATCTTTATCGCCCGATACGCTCTCACGAAATTTATTGGCTAGCGGCTTTGTTAGCGGAAATTGCGACAGGTTCATTATTTATAGATTGATTACACTTCTGGCAGCAAGTGAAGTAATCACACTCAAACCATCTGATTCATAGACATTTATTGAAGTAAGGCTGCAAGGCGAGATGTCGATGTGATAAATACTCTCCAGAGGTGCGTTCATAATCACTGAGGCCAAGGTCTTGATAACCACATTGTGGGTTACAACAACGATTTTCTTTCCGGGATAGCTCTGCGCCAATTCGCGAAAGACGGGTTCAATGCGTTCGGCTACTTCGAGATAGGACTCGCCGCCTGAGGGTTTGGCCGAAGGTGAGGAGACCCAAGCCGCCCATTCATTAGGAAACTTTTCTTGGACTTCTTTTACATTAAGCCCATCCCATTCGCCGAAGGCGCATTCAATCCAACCTTCATCGATATGAATATCTAGGCCGATCTCGCCTTGAATAATCTCTGCAGTTTGGCGAGTTCGAAGCAGTGGTGAGGCAATGAGAATGTCCGGCTTTCGCGCCGCAATTTCCAGAGCAATAGCGGAGGCTTGCTTGCGCCCAGTCTCACTTAAACCAGGGTCCGAACCATCTCCTCCAGAGAACCTGCGCTCTGGCGTCAGAATCGTTTCACCGTGGCGAACCAAGAGAATCTGAGTCGGCTTCTCACCAGAGACTAAGCGTTCAGTAAGAAAATTCTTCTGTAATGGGGTGTTGGCAGTAGCAATCTCGCCATCCATTGCTTTGTTAGCCAATCGATCTGCATGTGAATTCTCATCGCGGGGAATCCAGCGATAGCTCACCAAGTTAGCGGGATGGGCCTCACGCGCGCGCTTTGCTAGTTCGCGCATATCTGGATGCTTGATCTGCCAGCGGCCCGACATTTGCTCCACAACTAATTTTGAATCCATCCGAACATCCACAGTTGCATTTGGATCTAACTCGTTAATTGCTTCCAGGGCTGCGATCAAACCACGGTATTCGGCAACGTTGTTTGATGCGATACCAATTGCTTCAAAAAGTTCGAGCAGGATATGGCTGCCTTCGGCAACAACCGCGCCGTAACCGGCTGGACCTGGGTTGCCCCTCGAGCCACCGTCAGCAGTAACGATAAATGAACGCGCCATTAGATGCGAACCAAAATTCGACGGCACTCCTCGCAGCGAAGTACTTCATCGCTTTCCAAAGATTTAATTCTTTCAATTTCAATTGCATTAATGGCTAGGTGGCATCCGTCGCACTTGTTGCCAATAAGAAGTGCTGCGCCAACGCCGTACTCACTTGCCCGAATTTTCTCGTAAAGGTCAAGGAGTGGTTGTTCAATTTTCGGAAGTACAAGTGTTCGCTCGCTCTGGCGAAGCGCAATCTCTTTGGTTAGTTCTGTGGTCGCATTTTCAAGGCGAATATTGAGTTCGAGCTCGAGCTTTCGCAACCCCTCGTCATCACTTTTTAAGACTGCCACTCGATCTTTTGCGGCATCGTGGCGCATCATAATTTCTAGCTCGTTATCTTCAAGCTCCGCTTTGCGCTTTGCTAACGTAACAAGTTCATGCTGAAGTTGTTCGAGTTCTTTAGGAGTACCGGTACCGGATGCGAGGCGTTTTTCATCTTTCGCCATGCGATCGGCAACTTGTTCTACATCCACTTCACTACGACGCAGGTCGATTGCCACATCTGCGCGTTCGGCTTCCGCCTTCTCAACTTCAACCGCACCTGCAGCAAGTCGAGTGTGGATGGCTGAGATTTGCTCGCGCTCTGGGAGTGAATTTATCTTTGACTGAGCCGCCATAATTGCGGAATCAATACGTTGGAGTTCGATTAACGCGGCTTGCGATTGAACAGCGGCCTTCATGGACTCCCCGTAATTGATTTTATGTAGTTGGTGAACTGGTGGGCACTGAGGGTTTCGAACCCCCGACATCTTCGGTGTAAACGAAGCGCTCTACCACTGAGCTAAGCGCCCAATTCATTAGCCCGAACTCTACTAGGAATCCGGGCTAATTTGAAAACGAGGCTTAAAGGGTGGCTAAAGCAGCCTTGTAATCAGCGATATTGCGTGCATCGCCGATGCCATTAACAACCTGCCAGCGCAGAATTCCTGATTTATCGATGATAAAGGTGCCGCGGATTGCGCAACCACGAGCCTCATCAAAGATTCCATATGCCTTAGCTACTTCACCGTGAGGCCAGAAATCAGAGAGTACCGAGAACTTATATCCCTCTTGTTCAGCAAAGACTTTTTGAGTGAACATGGAGTCACATGAAACCGCTAGTAGCTCAACATCATCATTTTGAAAGACCGAGAGATCATCGCGCATAGCGCAGAGTTCGCCGGTGCAGATTCCAGTGAAAGAGAATGGAATAAAGAGAACAACTACATTCTTCTTACCCTTAAAGCTTGCGAGCGCGACATCCTCACCAAATTGATTCTTTAGCGAGAAATCTGGAGCAGGAGTTCCGAGAGTAAGTGACATGATTTCCTTTTCTAAACTATTTTTTACCGGAATTTTTGCGGGCGACCAATTTAGTTGCGGTCCAATCCGCACCAGCTGCAAAGGATATCGTCTGCGAGAGCCCGGCAATGGGGGCGGCATCTTGAATATCACTCGGCTCAACATGTCCCTCGCGCCCAGCCTTTGGGGTGAGTAACCAGATCGGGCCGTTCTCGGTAAGGAAAGTCAAGGCATCAACTAATTCATCGACCAAATCGCCATCATCTTCCCGCCACCATACAAGTACGGCATCGACGACCTCATTAGCCTGATCTTCAACAAAGGTGGAACCAATGGAGCTCTGTACTGCCTCCCGTAATTCTTGGTCACAATCATCACCGAGGCCAACTTCCAAAACAAGATTGCCCGAAGTTAATCCAAAGCGTTCAACAACCTGTTCTGCCCCCATGGGGGTCTGGCCTCCTCTCAAGAGTGCTCTAAATCTCCTGCACCTATGAGAAAGAAGTCTCCTAGTCCGGCCCCCGCGGCGCAAGTGGAATCGAGCGATTTTTCGGGATTTGGAGCCCGGAAATTCATGGAAAGATACGGGTATGAGTTCAGATTTCCACGCGCCAGACCATCTCATCGGACAGCTTGTAGATACCGACCCAACTGAGACTGCCGAGTGGAGTGAATCCCTCGATGCAGTAATTAAGAACGCCGGCCCAGTTCGTGCTCGCTACTTAATGCTCTCGCTGATGGAGAAGGCACGTAATAACAACCTCGGAGTTTCAGCACTTCGCGGCACTGACTACATCAACACCATTGCACCAGAGCTCGAACCTGAATTCCCTGGCGATGAACATATGGAGCGACGAATTCGCGCCTTCATTCGTTGGAACGCCGCAATCATGGTGCACCGCGCACAGCGTCCAGGAATTGGCGTGGGCGGACATATCTCTACATATGCATCTTCGGCTTCACTCTATGAAGTTGGCTTCAACCATTTCTTCCGCGGAAAAGATCATCCTGGTGGCGGAGATCAAATCTTCTTCCAAGGTCACGCCAGCCCAGGAATGTATGCACGTGCATTTGTCGAAGGACGTTTCACTGAGCATCAGATGGATGGATTCCGTCAAGAACTTTCGCACGATGGTGGCGGTCTCTCCTCATATCCACACCCTCGCCTCATGCCAGATTTCTGGGAGTTTCCAACAGTCTCCATGGGACTTGGACCAATCAACGCGATTTATCAAGCACGCTTCAATCGATACCTGCATGGCCGTGGCTTAAAGGACACCAGCCAACAACGCGTCTGGGCATTCCTCGGCGATGGCGAAACTGATGAACCAGAATCACTAGGTGCAATTGGCCTTGCTGCGCGCGAAGGTTTAGATAACCTCACATTTGTCATTAACTGCAACTTGCAACGCCTTGATGGTCCAGTTCGTGGAAATGGAAAGATTATCCAAGAGTTGGAGTCGATCTTCGGCGGCGCTGGTTGGAATGTAATCAAGGTTGTATGGGGTCGCGAGTGGGATGAGCTCCTTGCTAAGGATCGCGATGGCGCGCTTCTTGAATTAATGAACCGCACCACCGATGGCGATTACCAGACATTTAAGGCA
>CAIUHB010000126.1 GCA_903898855.1 uncultured Actinomycetes bacterium
AGTACCAGTGTTGTACTGGTCATTGATCTTCTTGAACGCAGCTACATATTCATCAGTAGCTTCGCCAGGTGAAGGTGCATGGGATGCCGAGACGATGCCCGCGAGCATTGCTGCTGATTGCGCTGGCATGATCTTCTTGGTGTAGAGAATGGTCTGGAATGTTGTTGCATCAGAACCAACGCTCATCACAACCCACTTATCTGGTGTGTAGTTCAAAGCCTTTGCGGTCAACGCTGCGATTGCAGTTGTTGATGCCACAGAAGCGATGATGACAACTTGTACGCCAGCATCTTGAAGTTGCTTGAGTTGGCTGGTGATACCTAGTGAACCTTGGGTACCAGCGATAAATCCTGCGGCAGTCTTGCCAGGTGTAAAGACCAAACCAGCGGTGGTGAAACCTTGGATGGCGTTCTTACCGAAGTCATCTGACTGGTAGAGAATTCCAACCTTCTTATCTGGATAGGTTGCCTTGATGTACTTGCCGAGAATCTTCGCCTCGACGACATAAGTACCTAGACCAGCAAATGTTGTTGGGTACTTAGCTGGATCTGTGTAGAAGCCACTGTTACCTGAGTTCACAAAGAGGTCAGGAATTCCGCGGCGGTTGAGATCCTTAATGACAGCTGAGTGCGTTTGGGTTCCGACTGAACCGACCATCGCAAAGACCTTGCTGTCATTGATAAGTGAGGATGCGGTCGAAATGGTGAGACCGGCACTGTACTTATCATCTTTGGTGACAAGCGTAATTTTGCGGCCATAGACGCCGCCCTTTGAATTCACATAATCAAAGTAGGCGCGCATTGCGTCATCTACCTTGTTGTAGCCAGGACTAGCTGCCCCGGTCTGTGGCAATTGCATGCCAAGGGTGATTTCGGTATCTGTGACACCTGGGTCTGCTGCTTGAGCTGGCATCGCAGTAACTGCGAGAGCTCCAACAGCGATCGCTGCGATTGCAGAGAATGATTTAAATTTCACTACACACACTCTTTCTATCGAGTTCTATAGAGGGTTTCAGATGGCCCATGGAGGGATAGCCACCCGAGCTACGGGGCCGATAGACCCTTTAGCTGCAACAAAGTAGCAGAAGCAAGGTATTTACTTAAGGGAGCTACGCATAACGCTTTCTTTATTTAAGAGCGTTTTACGCGTAAGCGAGCAAAAAGCCTGCCAAAAACCGAGGCTAAACCAGCCGGATTGATAATTACCGTCAGCACCAAAAGCAGGCCGCTAATTAAGGCTGGCAGATAGTTCGTCACTTGATCGGCTAGCGCAAAGGGATGAACCGCCTTACCAATCCAATCGGGAAGGAAGACAATAATCACACTTCCAAGTCCCGCCCCTGCAATCGATCTCATTCCGCCCAGAATTGAACCGGTAAGAAGTGAGAGCGAGAGTGAGATAGCAAAAACACTTGGGCCAACTAATCCACGTAATCCGTAGAGCGCTCCGGAAACTCCAGCGAAAGCAGATGAGATTACGAATACTGAAATCTTTGTGCGCGAAACGTTAATTCCCATGAGGGCTGCGGCGCTCTCGTTATCTCGTACTGCGCGCCACCTTCTGCCAGATCTGGAGGAGAAAAGATTGGCGGCGAAGTAAAGCGCGATTGCGGCAAAGGGAAGGCTGACATATAAATTCCATTGCTCAATGGCAATATCGCCGAGGAGTTTGGTGAGCCAAGCAGGTGGCATACCGGTATCAATGGAGAGTCCAGAATCTCCGCCAAGAACTGAATCAAATTTATTTGCCACAGTTGGCATAGCCAGTGCGAGCACAAGTGTGGTGCCAGCCAGATATGGGCCAGAGAGTTTTGCGGCAACTAATCCAAGTAATAGTCCGATCAACGCGGAGGCGATGAGTGAGAGTGGAATAGCCAGCCACATATTTAAGTGTGCGCTATTCATCAATAATGCACAGGCATATCCACCGACTGCCATCAGCGCACCTTGACCGAGTGAGAGTTGACCAGATAGCCCAGTCAAAATATTTATTGAGAGCACACCAATAAAGAGTGTAAGTGCAACCGCGATTTGGCCCTGGTTATATGCGCCGACATAAGTGCCAACCGTGAATATTGCGAGAAAGAAGAGAACCGAGATAATGAGATTTCGGCGCACAGCGCTCTGGTTCTTAAACATTGCGCACCGATCCCGAAGCGAAAAGGCCGCGTGGACGGAAAATCATCACTGCAATCAGGATGGCGAAAATTCCCAAGAAGACATCACCCGGTGCATCGTAAATATTGATGAAGGAGATGGTTAGCCCCAAGATAAAAGCTCCGGTAACTGCTCCCCACAAGCTATTGAGTCCACCAATCACGCACGCAGTAAAACCAATAATCAGAAGCAGATCGAATGAGTTTGGCGAAACGTTGGTGGCAGGAGCGACCATAAGACCGGCAACAGATGCCAAAGCTCCAGAGATGATCCAGCCCAGTGTTCTGATGCTTCGAGTTCTAATTCCGGATAAACGAGCAACTTCCATATTAAGGGCGCTAGCTCGCATCGCTAGCCCGATGGATGTTTTATTGAGAAGCAGAGTCGTTGCGATCAAAATGATCCAAATTAAGACGATGACAAAAATATCAAATCTAGTAAATGGCATTGCCCGCTTGCCGATACTAAGTCCAAGAGTGCTCACTGGCGCTGGAAATCCGCGCTCATCGCCAGCCCAGATCATTCCGGCCGCTGATTGCAAAATCCCTAGGACTCCAAGGGAAGCGATTACGGGAATCGCATCGCGCATTGATGGGCTGCTGAGAATAGATGTGCCGCTCTTCTTCTTGAGCGGACGAATCACCAGAATATCTATCGCAGCACCAAGCGCACCGCCGGCAAGAATTGCAATCAGAAAGGCAATCCAATAATTCTCACCATGAGCAAG
>CAIUHB010000127.1 GCA_903898855.1 uncultured Actinomycetes bacterium
AGCGTCTCCCCTAGATCACCGAGAATTACTTCCTGGTGGGCAACCAAACCACGAAGTCGAACCGAGTGAACAGGAACATCGCCGACCTTGGCGCCACGGGCACCATCGAGAGCGGTTGTCGTGGCATCTGGCATCGCCGCCTTGTTTACGGACTTGCGAGCCTCGGTAATTAATTCTGCGGTGCGGGCGGCAGTACCCGAAGGGGCATCCGCTTTGTTCGGGTGGTGAAGCTCAACAATTTCGACCGATTCAAAGTATTTGGATGCTTGGGCAGCAAACTGCATCATCAATACCGCGCCTAATCCGAAGTTTGGTGCAATTAGTGCGCCGACCTTTGGGTGAGCAGCTAACCAGCCATTGATCTCAGCAAGCTTCTTGCCATCAAAACCGGTAGTTCCCACAACAACGCTGATGTCATGGTTAATAGCAAAATCAAGGTTCTTCATCACGCTATCTGGATGGGTGAAATCAACAACAACTTGTGCACCACTAGAAACCAGTTGATTGATGTCATCGTTCACATCAATAGCGCAGACAATGTCCATGTCGTTAGCTGCGGTGACAGCCTTAACAACCTCTGAACCCATGCGGCCTTGCGCGCCGAGTACTGCGACCTTGATACTCATGAGATCACCTTTTCAAACTTTGAGGCGCTGCGGAACGGCCCCACTACGGCAAGCGTAGAAGGTTGGTCGAACAAGTCGCGCGCAATTTGATGGACTTGCTCTGGTGTCACAGCAGAAATCTTCTTCAAGATGTCATCAAAGCTGGTCATTCGGCCATAGACAAGCTCGCTTTGGCCATTGCGGCTCATCCGAGAGAAGGTGTCTTCTTGGCTCAGGACCATCGACCCGGAGACGGCGCCCTTGGCGCGGCTGATTTCTTCGGCGGTGACTCCGTGCGCTGCGATATCGAGCGTGACGTCATGCATGATCTGCGCGACTTCAACAGCTTTGTCGGTCTTGCATCCAGCATAGAAATAGAGAACACCACTGCCGGCAAACTGTTGTGGGTAGGCATAGGTCGTATAAGCAAGGCCGCGCTTCTCGCGAATCTCTTGGAAGAGGCGGGATGACATGCCGCCGCCAATGACGGTTGCCAAGATGCTCAGCGCGAATCGGCGATCATCGGTGCGAGCAACGCCCGGCACGCCATAGATCACGTGGGCCTGTTCGGTCTTGCGATCCAACATCCCTACCTTTCCGAGTCCAGGTGTCTTTACTGGATCGGAGGAACGAATATCGGATTTAAGAGTTGGCACATCCAAGAAGCCATCGCGCGAAAGCGCTGCTTCGATCAACTTCACTACTTTTTTATGCTTGATGTTGCCAGCAACCGAGACCACCATCTCGTGCGGCTTGTAGTACTTCTTGTAATAGTTATAGACGGCGTTACGAGACATTCCGTTAATGGAGTCCACCGTGCCCAAGACCGAGCGACCGAGTGGATTATCGCCGTAATACGTATTGAGGAAGAGTTCGCCGACATAGTCCGATGGATCATCATCCCGGACAGAAATTTCGCTGAGGTCAACGTTCCGCTCGGAATCCACATCTGCTGCGCGAACCAATGACGATGTCATCAAATCTGCAATCACATCGACCGCCATCGGCAGGTCGGTATCAATTACGCGGGCGTAGTAACAGGTGTATTCCTGGGTGGTGAAGGCGTTCATCTCGCCACCGACCGCTTCGATGGATGATGAAATCTCCATCGCTTCGCGCGTCTTGGTGCCCTTGAACAATAAATGCTCGAGAAAGTGTGAAGCTCCCGCGACTGGTTTTGTCTCGTCGCGAGAGCCTACGTTGACCCAAAT
>CAIUHB010000128.1 GCA_903898855.1 uncultured Actinomycetes bacterium
ACCACTTCAGAAATGGGTGGGCCTGACTGGTACCAACGGCAAGACAACCGCGATTCAGATGGTCGAATCCATTCTTAAAGCCAGCGAGGTCTATGGAATCGCCTGCGGCAACGTGGGGACTACTGTCTTGACCGCTCTTCTTAATCCCGAGCCGTATGACGTTTTGGCGCTCGAGCTCTCATCCTTTCAAATCCACGGCTCCACTCTGCCGCGATACGAAGCTATTGCCATTCTGAACATCGCCGAAGATCACATTGATTGGCATGGTTCATTTAAGGAATACGCCGCTGCGAAGATGAAGCTACTTTCTCAGACCGAGACCGCAATTCTCAACCTCAATGACCCAGAGATCATCCTGCGTTCGATTTCGTGGTCTGGACGTAAGGTTCTCTTCAGTCTAGATACGCCACAATCGGGCGAGATCGGCTTAGTAGAAAATATTTTGGTCGACCGTGCATTTTCGGTCGATGCAGAAAACGCTGAGCTGATCGCCGAGCTGCTCGACTTTACTCACCCAGTTCCGCACAACATTATGAATGCAATGGCGGCGGCTGGTTTAGCGCTCGCGCTTGGCATTCCGCACCCAGCGATACGAGCTGGTTTGATTGCGTTTGCACCCGATCGGCACCGGCTAGAGATTGTCGCTGAACGCGATGGTGTCACATGGGTGAACGATTCAAAGGCGACCAACCCGCACGCTGCATCCGCGGCGCTCTCATCGTATCTCTCAGTCATCTGGATTGCAGGCGGATTAGCAAAGGGCGCATCGATGGATGCACTCGTGCAAAAAATGGGGCAGCGAATCAAGGAAGCGATTCTGATTGGCCAAGACCGAGAAGTAATTCGAACTGCGCTTACAAACCATGCACCGCATGTAAAAATTCATGATGTCAACAATGATGCACCCGCAGAGATCCTGATGGCCGAAGTCGTCGCAATTTCCCACACGGTCGCGCAATCAGGCGACACCGTATTACTTGCACCGGCATGTGCATCGATGGACCAGTTCACCTCGTACTCACATCGCGGAGAAGCTTTCGCTAACGCGGTCCGAAAAGAGCTGGGCTTATGAAGACTCGGAAATATATTCATTTTCTTGCAAAGCCAGAGGCGAGTTACTACCTCATACTGACCGCGGTCGGATTCCTCTCCGGGCTGGGTTTGATCATGGTGCTGTCTGCCTCCGCGGTTCAGTCCTTCCAGCAGTCGGGATCGAGCTATGCGATTTTCTTGAAGCAACTCCTCTTTGTTGTGATTGGTGTCGGAATCGCGGTTGTCGGAGTCCGGCTTCACCCAACTAAATGGGAACGGCTAGCAAAGCTTGCCTTGCCGGTCGGAGCTGTATCGCTCTGCTTGCCACTCGTGCCGCACCTGGGTCGAACAATTAACGGCAACCGAAACTGGATTGGTTTTGGGTCTTTCACTATTCAACCCAGCGAGTTTGCCAAGTTGGCATTGGTCTTTTGGATCGCGATGCAGTTACAGCGTCATCAGCGGAAGTTAGACGCTGGTTATGAATCGAACGCATTTGTTTCGTTGCTCGGCGGCACTCTCATCTTTTTAGCGCTGGTTCTTGTGGGTCGAGACCTGGGTGATACCTCGATTCTCGCTGGAATCATGGCGATGATGCTCTTCATTTCGGGCATTCGACTTTCACATATTGCGGGCGTCGTAGGGCTAATGGGTGGGGGAGTTGCCGCACTTGTTATTGCACAGCCCTATCGACTTCGTCGCTTTGCAGCGAT
>CAIUHB010000129.1 GCA_903898855.1 uncultured Actinomycetes bacterium
ATTACTCGGCGCTTAGTGCCGGCAATAATGCGATCGAGTACTGGTGAAATTTCACTCTCGGAAGTGGTGAATCCAGGTACATCTGCATTGGTGGAGTCGACCATGAAGAGGTCTACTCCTTCTTCGCCTAAGCGGGCAAAAGTAACCAAGTCGGTAATACGCCCATCAAGTGGCAATTGATCCATTTTAAAATCGCCAGTAGCAAGAACTACGCCTGCTGGAGTTTTAATGGCAACCGCTAGCGCATCTGGAATTGAGTGGTTAACCGCAACAAATTCGAGATTGAATGGGCCAAAACTCTGGGTCATGCCCGCGCGAACTTCAACCTGTGGCGCCGTAATTCGACGTTCCTTGAGTTTTGCTTCGGTAAAACTCAACGTGAGTTTGGAGCCAACGATTGGAATATCGCTCCGCTCTTTGAGCAAGAATGGAACAGCACCGATGTGGTCTTCGTGGCCGTGCGTTAAAACAACGGCAACTACATCGCTGAGGCGATCTCTAATATATGAAAAATCGGGAAGGATGAGATCAATTCCAGGCTGGCTCTCTTCGGGAAAGAGCACGCCGCAATCAACAATCAGCAGCTTTCCTTCATATTCAAAGACGGTCATATTTCGACCAATTTCACCGAGGCCACCAAGGGCCACGATGCGAAGGGTTTTAGGAGCTAGCGCTGATGGATAGGGAAGTTCGGGGTGTGGGTGATTCATTAGTTAAGTGTGACTCCGCCTTGTCGTAGGTCCTCCCGCAATTGCGCAATCTGCGCTTCGGTGGCATCGACAAGTGGCAATCGTGTAAATCCGCCAGGCAAGCCCATCATGTTCATGGCCGCCTTAGTCAATATCGCACCTTGGGTGCGGAAGGTTCCGGTGAATACCGGTAATAGTTGTTGATGAATTTCAAGTGCTCGCTGGGCATCTCCAGCAAACCAGGCATTTAGCATCTCTTTAAGTTGCGAACCAACAGTGTGTCCGCAAACAGATACAAATCCCACTGCTCCGATAGAGAGGAATGGAAGATTGAGAATGTCATCGCCGGAGTAGACCGGGATACCGGTGCGCTTGATTACCCAAGATGTGGCAGCCACATTTCCCTTGGCATCTTTGAGCGCAACGATTTGTGGATGTTCGTAAAGCGAGATGATGGTGTCAGATTCCATCTCAACACCGGTACGACCCGGGATGTCATACATCATGACTGGCAGCGCGGTGGAATTTGCAACTGCTAAAAAGTGGGCTTTGATACCAGCCTGTGGTGGCTTGTTGTAATAAGGAGCGACAATGAGTAACCCATCGGCGCCAGCTTTCTCAGCGCGCTTTGCTTGATCAACCGAGAATGAAGTTTCGTTATCTCCGGCACCTGCTAAAACTTTTACTCGATCGCCAACGGTGGACTTAACCACGCGGATGATTTCATCCTTCTCTTCTGGCTTGGTGGTTGGTGCTTCACCGGTTGTGCCATTTACGACAATTCCGTCGTGGCCATGGTCGGCGAGATGTGTAGCCAGGCGAGCGACGCCCTCCCAATCTATGGAGAGATCTTTTTTGAATGGCGTCACCATTGCGGTGAGCATTCGGCCAAATGGCGCATCTATATGCATAAGAGAAGGTTACCGCGATTAAGGGGCGACTCGACCAGACTTTTCGAAGGCTTTATGCGTAAGCGGCATCAACTTTGCGAAATGTTCTTCCATTTTCTCAGCCACCATCTCAATTTCACGTTGTGGATAGCTGGGGAAATGCGAACCTTCGCGAGAGGTGCGAAGGGATAAGAAATTCATTAAAGCGCGAGCATTCATGGTCACATACATCGATGAGTATAGGGTTACGGGCAAGACCGCGCGCGCTACTTCCCGAGCAACTCCAACATTGAGCATCTTCTTATAATTTTCATATGCTTGAGTGCATGACTCTTTAATGGCGTTAACTGTTACAGAATATTGTTCTTCGGTGCCAGGAATGAAGGAATATGAACCAGGCTTTCCAACTTGAACTAGGTTGCGCTCTTTAGCTGGTACATAAAAAACTGGGCGAAGCTCACGATAACGACCGCTCTCCTCGTTGTAGGAAGCGATGCGGTGACGCATAAATTCGCGGAAGACAAAGATGGGGGCGGAGATAAAGAATGTCATCGAAGTATGTTCGAAGGGGCTGCCATGGCGCTCTCGAGCAAGGTAGTTAATTAACCCTTCGGCACCAGAAGCATCGCTGCCTACCGCATCGAGTGACTTATCCCCCGCTGTCGATACTCGCGCAGCCCAAATAACATCGGAATCGCTGGCGCTAGCTTTGACGAGTTCAACCGTCATATCGTCGCGGAATTGAATTGGGAAATCTTCGCTCTGCTCACTCATGCTCCGACCCTATAGAAAATGGCCCTTCATCTCGTGGATTAGGGCAGAATATCGGCGTGTCAGCCGCATCCGTTAAACGTGATTCCTTCACCGTCTCCATCACGGTCGGGGCATATGGAATTGCTTTTGGCGCGGCTGCTATCGCCGATCACTTCACTGTGCTGCAAGCATGTTTGCTATCACTGCTCCTATTTTCCGGAGCATCACAATTTGCAGTAGTTGGAGTACTCGGTGCCGGCGGCAGCGCAGCAAGCGCGATTACAACTTCGACCTTACTTGGCAGTCGAAATGCACTCTATGGACTCCGGCTCGCTCCCATCTTGAACCATAAAGGTTGGCGCAGAGCAGTCGGTGCTCAGATCACTATCGATGAATCAACTGGCGTCGCGCTCTCGCAAGATACAAACGAGAGTATGAAAAAAGGCTTCTGGTACACCGGAGTTGGCGTCTTTATCTTCTGGAATTTTTTCACCATCCTTGGCGCACTTGGTGCAAAGGCGATCGGCAATCCATCTGCCTGGGGCCTTGATGCCGCAGTGCCTGCCGCATTTCTCGGAATGTTGTGGCCGCGCTTGAAAGGGCGCGATGCCTGGGCTGTCTGCGCCGCATCCGTAGTGATTGCTCTGACGCTGGTGCCATTTGTGCCGGCCGGTGTTCCTATTATTTCTTGCGCGCTAATTGCGATTATCGTGGGGTGGCGCTCATGAGTCATTCGCTGCTCTCACCGCAATGGATTGCCATCTTCGGTTCCAGTATTTTGGCCTACACACTTAAATATCTGGGCTCATCCATTCCACAATCATGGTTGGCACATCCACGCATCCAGAAGATAAATTCCCTGATTCCAATTGCCTTGCTGAGCGCGCTTGTTGTAGTTCAAGGACTAACTGAGAAAGCGAAGTATCACATTGATCAACGCGCAGCTGGTGTGGCTTTTGCTATAACTGCGCTCATAGCAAAGGCGCCCTTCCCGGTTGTGGTCGTGGGCGCCGCTATTACTTCAGCGGTTATCTACCGCTTCAAATAAGTACTTCTTAAATATTAGAGAACGTTAAGTGCCTCAAGTTTTGCCTTGAGATCATTATCCGATGGCTCGGTAAGGTGGGTGCCATCTTCAAAAAGTATGACGGGAATAGATTTCATTCCGCCGTTAATTTCAACTACCTTGTCGGCAGCTGCAGCATCTTCATCGACGTTGATATATTCGTAAGCGACATTATTACCATCGAGAAACTTCTTTGAGCGACGGCAATCTCCGCACCACTCAGCTCCGTAGACAACAATCTTTGACATATCTGCTCCTTAGTTAAGTAGTACTACTTTAGTTGAGATCCATAAAGTGTTCGAGCCCAAAGGTAAGACCTGGGTGCTTGCCCACCTCACGACATCCAAGGAGCACTCCAGGCATAAACCCAGTGCGATCGATGGAGTCATGGCGAATCGAGAGTGTCTCGCCAGTATCGCCAAGCAGAACTTCTTGATGTGCCACTAAGCCGCGCAAGCGAACAGAGTGAATCGGAATATCTCCGACTAGGGCGCCGCGCGCACCAGCGAGTGAATCAGAAGTGGCATCTGGCATCGCAGCTCGCTTTGCCGAAGCACGAGAGGCGCTCATAAGTTCTGCGGTTCGCTTTGCCGTTCCAGATGGAGCATCAGCCTTATTAGGGTGGTGCAATTCAATTATTTCGGCAGATTCAAAATACTTAGCAGCGCTCTCGGCGAACTTCATCATGAGCACTGCGCCTAAGCCAAAGTTAGGGGCGATGAGCGCTCCAACTTTTGGATGAGTAGCAAGCCAGCTCTTAATGGTGGCAAGTTTTTCATCAGTAAATCCAGTTGTGCCAACAACAACATTTATATCGTGGTTGATCGCAAACTCTAGATTTCCCATCACCGAATTTGGATGAGTGAAATCAACAACGACTTCGGCGCCAGCTGAGACGAGCTGATCGAGTGAGTCACCAAGGTCAAGCGCGCAGACAAGTTCGAGGTCTGGTGCATCTTTGATGGCCTGGACTGATTGAGCACCCATGCGGCCTTTAGCGCCAAGAACTGCAACTTTTATACTCATGCGAGAACCTTTTCAAATTTAGTGGTGCTTCTAAATGGACCTACAAGTGCAAGCGTAGCCTCTTGGCTAAAGAGGTCGCGCGCTAATTCATGAACTTGTTCAGGTGTTACGGCATTTACCTCGTGCAAAATCTCATCGAAGCTCATAATCTCACCGTAAACCAGTTCACTCTTTCCAATCCGGGTCATGCGCGAGCCAGTATCTTCCTGACCCAGCACCATCGAACCGGTGACCGCTCCCTTTGCTCGCTTAATCTCATCGAGGGTCAGGCCATGTTCGGCGACGTTAAAGCTAACTTCCCGCATTAGCTTGAGAACTTCTTCAGCTTTATCTGGCTTGGAGCCAGCATAAAAAGCAAGAGTTCCAGTGCCGGCAAATTGTTGGCCATATGCATACGTTGTATAGGCCAGACCGCGCTTCTCTCGAATCTCTTGAAATAGGCGCGAGGACATTCCGCCACCAAGTGCAGAGGAGAGAATGGCCAGAGCGAAGCGGCGCTTATCCGTCCGAGCAACTCCAG